>NZ_CAWNJO010000058.1:0-35319 GCF_963874835.1 Vibrio sp. V12_P9A6T4
CCCTTAACGGCTCTCAGGCCAAAGGCAGACCCTCAACATAATTCATAACCATAATACGCACTTTAGTATTATTAATTTCAGTAAATTCAATGAAATAAAAATCACCATAAGTATTATCCCATACCATCAATTGCATCAGCTTGCCGTTTTTTATGACTAATATAGTCAGTTTTATCTAAGTACAGCCGCGAATGAAATTGGCAAACCTTTCTAACGTGACTATTGTCTACCTCAAACTTACGGGCTATCTCGCAGAAATTTAAACCCGCCTCGGCTAGCTCTCTAATGAGCTCAATATCCTCGTTAGAAAGCTTAACTGTTGGTGCCGTCTCTGCGATTTTTCGAAATGACACGCCAAGTTTACCAGCGCGAACCTTAACCGAGTCTCGACTACGGCCAAGAACCTGAGCAACTTCAGCAAATGACATTTTGTCTTGGTTGGCAATAATAAAACGATCTTCTTTTTTAGAGTAATGTGATTTTTCCCAGGACTTGTTATCCACTATCAATCCATCGCGTAAGAGTTTTTTAGAACGTGTAAAAACCGATTTTTTAGAGCGATTCAGTGCCTTAGCAATGTGTGTTAGTGGGATTTTTTGGTAGTTCTCAATTAAATACGCATCATCGGAGTCCGAATAAGGCTTATATCCTGCGACATAAGCCCCCTTTCGACCGTTAGTTATACGCTCTTCTCTCGAGACTTTAAAAAATGGATGCGTACAATAACTAGTGGTTTCTTTCATAGTGCTGAGCCGCTCTCAACAATACATGCAAAGGAACACGAATGAATGGCACCTCCTTGTCATCGTCTAAAAAGACTAAAAGCTGAACGTCTTCGTGACCTCTACGAGTAAACCTTGCCTTATGAGTTGGTCTAGATAACTGAAGTAATTCAAAATCACCTAAGCCGAGGTGATGAGTTTTGTTTGGGTCATATATCGATACGCTAGCCATAACGCGTCCTTATGTTTTAATTTTATTAATCAATATCTAATGGAGTAATCAATAAACCAAATCGTTTCAATTCCAAACCGCCGAAGTTATTAACAACATAACTAGAGCTATGTACGGTGTATTCTCCAGCGACATAAGGCGGTTGTCCTTCTTCTAGGGATAGTTTCATTTGAACCGGAAATTTCCCGCCTAAATAGGCATAAGCGGTTTGTTCATAAATAGTTCTAGAGGGTTTGCCTTCTTTACCCGGTATTGTGCGTGTTTGAAAATTCTCATTTTCTTTGAATATCTCAATTTTAATCATGTGGTGCTCTCTTTATGCTACAGCCTTAAACGGCATGATGTTAGATCTGGAAACAACAGGGAGTTGATACCAATCAGGAATGGAAAGTGCTTTTATTTCAATAACCTCAGAACGCTTGAGTGTTGGACACATACGGGATACATCGAATGGACGCGATATGTCGATACCAATTTGCTTTAGACGCCCCTTATGTTCATAAAATTGACGTTCAGAAAGCACATCGCGTAAGTGAGTGCCGTGTTGCCATAAGCTGAAATAACTCATGGTTAAGTTAGCTTTACGAAGCGTATCAACAGCGCCAGCCTCAACGAGTTGATGAGCTATCGATTGATGAGTGTCATGCGTTGCGTGTAGTGTCTTCATGGCGTTCTCGATGTCTGTTAAGTGTGCGTGAAAGTCTTGTTCTGTAACCAAGCCATAAAACTGTAAGTTATGACGTTTTAATAATTTTTGTCTTAAGCTGTGTTCTTCTCGTACAACGCCCTGCTCTTCGCAGTAAGCAATGAGTTGTTCCACATAGTGAAGTTGTTCTAGTGTTGTTCCGTCTTTTTTACGCTTGTTCTTTTTAAGGTGTTTCTTGAGTTCAAAAGCTTTGCAATAGAGTTTCGTCATCGCCCATTCCGAGGCCTCACCCCAGTTACATGTCATACCGTTTGGGTAGAGTTTTGGCTCACGGCCTCGGCCAATTTGCATCGAAGACATGCCACGAATAAAAGAAGCTTCCTTGCCTTGTCCTACCATATGATTTTGCGTCCAGTCGATGAGCGTAATTTCAGCCCCATCACCAAACAGAGAAGATGATTTACCGTCAGGTGTCTGACGATGAAATAAGCGAGTGTTTTTTGTAAATGCTGGTAAGTCATAACGGGCAAGAACGTGATTATAAATATCAACACACTCATCAAGCTTTTCTAAACCAAATAGGTTATCCATACGCTGCCAACGAGATGGATTACCCTCAACTCTGACGCGATTGCCATTACAGCGAATGGTCAATTTAGTACTGTAAGATCCTTCTAAAATCTTCTGGTTAACATTTGGCGGAAGCTTCTCGCCAGTCTCCATATCAATGCGCTCAATAACATGCGTCCCGACAAATGGAAGCCCACCGTCAGGATAATCTTGCTGCATGAAAAGCTGGTCAATGAAGAACACGAGAAACCCTGTCAAGTATGATTTTTCATACTTTAAACAATGAAAATATATATGTAAAGTGATAGCTATGAAAAACCATATGTATAATTGAAAAAAGGGACACCTAGAGAATGAAAATCATGCTTAAAGATGTATTAAAAGAGATGCGAGAGAGAGCAGGACTAAAGCAAAGCGAAGTTGCAGAACAAGTCGGCGTAACTCCGCAAACCTATATGAAATGGGAAAATGGCAAAAACGAGCCCAAAGCTAGCAACCTCAGAAGACTCGCTCAAATACTAAACGTTACCGAAATCGAGCTATGCCAAGGCGAGTTATTTTATCAAGATGGCAATCCTATTGAATTTATGAAAAAGGTGGCGCAGTACCAGAGATTGCTAGATGAGGTAAGCTTTACTTCTATTCTGTTTGATCATATTCAAGATAAAAGTAGATTTATCAATCACATGGATAAGGAGCTTAAAAAAACTCAAGGATTTAGTGTTGATGAAATTGATCGGATGACAAATGATGAGTTGTACGGCGCTGAAGAACATAAAAAAGCGATAGATAGAGATAGTTTTCTATGAGCTGAAAGTGCGGAATTCCGCAGTTAGTTCGGGTGTAACAGGAACCCGAACCGCTTCGCGGTCAAAAGTTCAGCAAACGCAAGTTATCCACAAACGTTTCAAAATGAGACAAGAGTACACTATTAAAGATAGTGTACTCGCCCTGCTTTCTCCTTCCTCCTCCTCCTCAGTCTTCGTCGTCGTGCGTCCGTCGGCATTGGGCGTCAGACACAAAAAACGGCAGTGGAAACTGCCGCGCGATTGGGTTTGTGTGGCGACTCGACAACGCGAGCGCTTGGCTACTCATTTTCTCTCTACACGCGAGCGTATAGCAGAGAAAATCGAGCTATGTGAATTATTAATCGTCCACAGACCAAGCTTCCACTGAGTGCTGTGGGAAAATACCATTTTTTAGTTCTTGATTCTTATCAAACCAATTACAAATAAGATGATCATCGTAGTTATAACCAATAACTGTCATTGCTGGGCCACCACTCTTAAGTATGACTGTATCACCGACATTAAACATTACTGTTGTTCTCCATATAAAAGTACACAATAAGTATATGGGTAAACACGCACTAAATAACAAGGCATATGAAGATTTTTAAGGCAGTGGAATGTGACAAGCTGCGTATTATGCAAATTATATTACGGGCTTCGATGGTAAAGCGATTCTCTATCCTAGTCATCACGGCCAGCATTGCACTGACCGGATATTGCCAAGTCTTTCGCCCACCCTTAACGGCTCTCAGGCCAAAGGCAGACCCTCAACATAATTCATAACCATAATGCGCACTGTAATATAGCTTCTTTAGGCGTGCTAATCGCTAACGCCAATGCTCCGCAACCCATTGATATTGTTCTTAATCCTAGCCCCTTGTGCTTTTTTGCTATGTGTTCCCATAGCTGTTTTATTCTTGGGTTTTCGTTGCGGTCTGAGTGACATCCTAGTAGCGCTAGCTCTGGGTCAATTCCTGCGCTTTCTGCGAGAAAAACTGCTTCTTCATCAGTCATATACCTAACACCATTCCTAATTTTACTTAGCTTCTGTGGTGATAGATTTAAGTCGTGTGCAATCTGCTTGTCTTGTACATAGTTTTTAGCCTTTTTATAGGCATCTAACAGTTCATTGGCATACATAGTCACCTCCATACTTTTCTTTATCATAGCTGTTTAATCCCCATTTTTCGCTATTTACAATCCCCATTAATGGCAACTAGAATCCCCATAAATCGGAATTTGAAGCTCTCTAAGACTAACCACATCGCTTATGCGTTCCGGACATTCGCCGAGAGCTTCACCCATTAGGCCGCTCTGGTCGCTCCCTAAGCTTCTGGGGTGGCCGCTCAAACAACTTTAGGGGGTTGTCATGCAAATACTCAATTTAGAAAACGCTGTTATTCTCGATACCGAAACCACGGGCCTAGATGATAAAGCACAAATTGTAGAAATTTCCGCTGTCTGTGCTCTTACTGGCTCTGTGTTGTTTAGTTCGCTTGTTCGTCCTCAGTGTTGGATACCTGCTGAGGCTACGGCCATTCACGGCATCACTAATTCTGATGTGTCTAACGCTCCTAGTTTTATTAGTATCCTTACGCCGCTTTTTACCGCCTTATTTGAACGTAACTTTGTTATTTATAACAGTGACTTTGATACTCGATTGTTTATTCAATCTTATGAATTAAACAAGCAAATGACCTCTAAATTTCATCGGTTTTACTATCACGTTTTAAAACAAAAGCTCATTGATTCTCGTTGTGCCATGAATTGGTACGCTGCATTTTTCGGCCAACTTGATGACTATCGTGGCGGTTACCGTTGGCAATCTCTTACCAACGCTTGCAAGCAACAAGGTGTTGACGTTTCAGACCTTAGCGCTCACCGCGCCTTAGCTGACTGCGAAATGACACGCCGCCTTATTCATGCAGTTAACGCAAAAATCGAGGCTCGTTAATCATGGCTGCTGAAAAAATCTACTACGACTTAATGCCTGACAACTCCGTATCTGTCTACATGTTCGGTGAATGGGATTATTTCAGCTCTTACTCTGGTCTCGTTAGCCACCTCAATTCTGAGGGCTTGTACTACAAGCTGGTTGATATCACAAACACCACACTGACCGAGCGTCTGGCTATCATGGGGATTGAATCATGAAATTCGCCTGTATGGACTGTAGTACTAACTACGAATCTCCGGTCAATTGCTGCTGTCCTGACTGCCGCTCGGGTATGCTTTATCAGCTTAATATGGACAACGTTCAGGTCTTCGGGAAAAAGTCACAAGGTCACAAAGTACAATCTGACTATGTGTATCGCCCTAAAAAATCCGGCCTACGCCCTGAGTTTGTTAACCATACCGTTAACGAATACACCTTTATCGAGGACTACGAGCAATCACCTGTGATTATCGATTACCTCTGTTTTACCGTTAAATTGGCTGACCTGCGCCACTGCAAAAAAGACGCGCCCTACTCTGGTATTCACTTTCCTGAGGCTCCTAAGTTCTCACAGCATCATGCGAAAACGATTGATGATATTGAGGCTTATAACTGCTACTTCCGTGAAGTGACAATGGATTACCTGCAAGAAACGTTAAGACGTTTTATTCAATACGTGCTTGGTTTTAACTACGGCTCACCACGTGGTAAAGGCTTCCAGTTCTACGAGGATTCGTTTGTTTTAACTTCCGAATATGGCGATGACTATTGCGGCCAAGTTGGGTTTGGCGGAAATCGCGATACTGTACATTTTCAGATTACAGGCCACGGCTGCAAGCATCTGTTTGCTAATCGCTCTTGTCGTTTCTTGCATCATTGGATTTCAACGGTTTTATGTTGTAAGCAACTCTCGCGTATTGATTTAGCCTTTGATGATTACGATGGTTTACATACTTGTGAGGCTGCGGAAAACGTTTCTCGTCTCGGTGGCTTTAAGCGTTCTCGTGGCTTCAGTCCTAAAGTCTCCAATGGTGATGAATGGGATTGGGACGAAAACGGCAATAAAATATTTTCTCGTGAAGAGCGCAATTTTGGCTCTCGTCAGTCGTTCGTATATTGGCGCGTTTATAACAAGAAATTAGAACGTAATATTACGGCTGAGGATTTTTCGTGGTATCGCTCTGAGGTTGAATTAAAGAAATGGGACACGGATATATTATTAAACCCTGTCGGGGGCTTTGTTGCATTAAATGCTTATGCCGCCTCTTTACTCTCAAATACCGTTGAGCCTGTAATAACAAAAACCAAATCTAGAAAGCGCGTTGCTTGTGATGTATTAGCTGCGTCTTATTGGGCTAAGCGACAATATGGCCGCTTGGTGAACTCTTTACTTGAACTTTATCAGGGCGACTTTGAAAAAGTTGTCACCACCTTGGTTAGGGACGATACGGTTTTATTGTATCCCTCTATGCACCGAAAATTAATTAATGCTTTGGAGTAAATTACTATGTCTCGTCCATCTATTTTTGTATTAGGTATTTCATTTTTCAAAAACGATTTTAAAGGCGAATTTGCACAGCTTAATATTTCGCGTCCTCTAAAGCCGCTTAATATTGATAACGACAAGTTTAAAATGACTCGTCGTACTGTTGGTGAATCGGGTGAAGTCTCCAAGTATGACCAGCCGCTAATCATTGACTTTAACTATGCGCTTGAGCTTGAGCGTGTTGGTGCTCTCGTTCCACGCCGTGAGTATGAAGTGGATTTAGGCTTAAATATGGATGACCCTCTTTCGGGCTCTATCGTCACGAAATTAATCCCAGTGGATGAAGAGATTAAAGCCCACTTTAAAGCGTGTGGTTTAATTAAATAATGTCTAACTGCGTAATACAATACAACGGCTATTTAATGCTTGCCCCTCAAGGGTTTGATTGTACTTACGTCATATTAACGCCTAGTGAGTTGGAACAATTACAAAGCAATTCACTCGGTTCGTTAACTATCGACCCTCAATTATACGCTGACGTTAGCGGTTATTTATTATTAGCTTTCGTCTCTGGCCATGTTTTGGGTCGTGTTTTAAAAGGCCTCGGTCGAGGTTAATCATTAACTTAGTAAAGAGAGTAAATACTATGAAATTTATCAACGTCATGAAAAAACACGCCACAAAAATTGCAACTGGTGTTACTGCCGCTGTAGCTTCTGCAAGTTCATTCGCTGTTACTGTTCCAGAGTCTATCGAAGCGGCTGTTACTTCTGGCCAGTCAAACTACAGCCTTGTTGTTGTTGGCTTAATTACAATGGCTGCTGTTGGCTTTGGTCTGCGCATGATTGTAGGTGCAATGAAATAACATGTTAGAACTCGTTTCGGACGTCATCACTGTTCTTATTGCTCTTTCAACTGGTGGGGCGTTCGTTTACGGGGTCTACACTGGTATCAACGCCTCCTGATTGGGGGCGTTTTTTCTTACTTCTGGGGGGTTACATGCGTAGCGCAATCAATACCGCTCTTTTTATTCTCTTCTTACTGCTCGCGTTCCTGACCTCCGTTGCTTCTTATGCTGACGAACCACTTTGCCCAGTGGGTATTACTACAGGCTCTAAAACTTGGACGTGGTCGCAGTACGGAAACAATCCTTATATTTGCGTTCGTTCTTGTACTTATGCTGTTGTCGCTTCTGTTTGTACCGATACTCTTGATGCTTGTTCATCTGACTTTATTTCAACGGGCGTTGTGTGCAATAAACCCGACGGTATGATTTCTGGTGGTTCAGTTCCCGAGCCTCCTACGCCTGAGCCTCCAAATGTAGTTGCACCGATTATTAACGCTATGCCTGACAACGTTCTATCTGGTTTTGACTATGGCAAATCATTTAAGTCTATCGCTGGCGTTACTGGTCTTGGTGTCCTTAAGCTTCATGAAATGCGAGAATCTCAATTAGAATCAACTCGTGATATTTCTGCTATTAAGGGGGCGACTCAGTCAACCAATACTTATTTAAATTCACTAAAAACAACTCTTGGGTATATACAAAATAACTCTGAATTAAGCGCCCAATACAATCAAGTTACGGCTGACTGGCTAGGTCGAATATATAATAGTGGTTCTACTGGTGGCGGCGGTGGTCTTACTGATGAGCAATTCAATAGTTTTATGGGTTCGATTAGTGGCTTGAATCGTTCTATTTATTCTGCTGCGGATGGCACTAACACCACTTTAAATGGAATAAAGGACGTTGTTCGTCCGTTGGGTTGGAAGCTAGACCAAACCAATTCACATTTAAGCGATATGGTCAATAATATGGGTATGATGGCGGGTGGTTTGCGTGACCAATCCATTGCTAATACTGCTGATATTGTTTCGGCTATTAAATCTAGTGGTGGTACTGGCGGCGGTGATAGCTCCTCCGTTGTCGAAGCTCTTAATGCTCAAACTGGTGAGATTAAAGGCAGCTTAGACGCTCTATCTGATGCGCTCTCTACTGGCTCATATGTTAGTCGTGAGTTCAAAGGAAAGGTCGATTTTGATACTGTTGGCCTTTATAAGCCTGATTTGCTTGAGTCAGTTCTTGCTGATACTGAAGAGTTAAAACAGCAATATGAGCAACAAATTGATGAGTTTAAAAAGATATTTAGCTTTGATGTGTCGCAATTAAACACAGGCCAATATAAAGAGCATTCACTAGATTTTGTATTACCCAATGGCAAACAATTAAATTTAAAGTCCGGCGTATTGCCTGCTTTTATTGACCAAGCTAATTTAATTGCTGCTGTAATCTTGTTTATTGCATCAGTTATTGCAGTCAAAGCAATTCTAGGGAGTCGTAAATAATGGAATCATTATTATTAATCGTTCAATCAATCGGTGATTTCTTTCAGACTATCATTGATTTCTTTTTGAACATTCCTGATTATTTCGAGCAACTAACCATTTTTATTAATGCTTATTATATTAAGTTGAAGTTGAAATGGATGGTTTATTCTTTGGTCTTTGCTTATAAAACAGCATCTTATTTATTGAATGATATTGGATTTACTCAAATCATCATATTAACGTTTAATGCTTTGCCTGATGAATTACGTTTTTATGCTTTCTTATTTAAAATACCGCAAGCGATAAATATCATATTTACAGGCTTTACCACTGCGTTTGTTATTTCGGTATCGAGGTTTTAACGATGGCTATCACGATTAGAACTGGCCCGAATGGCTCTTATAAATCCGCTTATACTGTCTATTTTGTTATCTTTGAAGCCTTAAAGGCGGGGCGCGTTGTTGTCACTAACATTGAAGGGATGCAACCGCTCGATGTTATTCAAAAGCGCCTTAATATTGAGTTTCCATCTACTACTCGTCTTATCCGTATCTTCTCAAGGGATGCAAAAGGGATTGAACTCTGGCAACACTTTTTCTGCTGGTGTCCTCTTGGCGCACTGATTGTTATTGATGAGTGTCAGGATATTTTCTCTAAAAACATTGGGTTCAGGATGGATAAAGTTTTCTATCGACCTTTATCTGAGTTTCTCCCTAATTTACCTAAAGATTACGAATCATTTTTTTACTCTCGTTATACTCCGGCCGATATGAGTCAACTTGACGCGGCTGAGGTTGACGACCGAGGCCAAGCGGAATATGACGACCAAGGCCGTATCATTTACCCATTCTCGTTTAACGAGGGCTTTATGCGCCATCGTAAATACAACTGGGATATTGAGTTGTTATCGCCTGACTGGGGTCAAATAGATACTGCTATCCGCGCATGTTCTGAACAATGTTTTCTACATAAAGGACGTGATCAATTCTTCTGGGCAAAGCGCAAGCCTTACATCTACAAGCACGCTAAAAACTCATCAACGCCAGTGATACCAAAGAGCAAAGACCCTAATCTTATCAAGAAAAAAATTCCACTCGATGCGTTCTTGCTTTACAAGTCAACAGCGACGGGTATTGCTCGTGCCTCTGGCGCTCTCAATGTGTTAGCGAAAAATCCGGCACTCATTGCGGTTTTTCTAATTATCATTTTAGGCATAGGATACTTAACGTATGGTTTATCCCGTCTGGTTTTTGGTTCTTCTTCGGAGATTCAGGACGCGCAATCGAACTCGACTCAATCTAGCGTTTCTCAATCGTCCAATGTCAGCAATAAAGCGGATTCTTCGCCTAATTCTTCTGTATCTGATGGTAGGAATAGCAATACGGCTGTTAGTGGTTCCGGTGGTCCATCTGGTTCTGGGCGTTTAGATGGTTTACGTTCGATGCTCGGCCTATATGATATTCAAAACTTGTACTACACGGGCCATACCACAAAAAAAGGGCCAAATGGTTTCAAGTTCTTTATTACGCTTGAGGCCAAAACACCCGAGGGAACGTATTATTTTGATGATACGTTTCTCGCGGCCAACGATATCAAATATGCTCACTATGATGATTGCTTGCTCAAGCTGACAAAAGACAACATGAATCTAAACGTATTTTGCAAACCGCGCGCACTGGATGCGCCAGTTCCTGAACGCGCTGAAGTCAAACTCAACTCTATTTTTTAAGAGGCCGCTTAGCGGCCTTTTTACTGCCAAGCGATAAATGACATACCAACCCCGTAGGGATAAGAGAGCGCGTGAGCGAACGATGCACCAAGCCGCCCGACTAGGGTTAGTGGTTCTCTAGATTCAATCGGCGCGGTTTCTAACTGCCTATGCTTATCGACATGCTGCCACCCTTCATCCTGCTAGAACATCCCCTCGCAGAGCCTCACCGCATCAGTGGGGCTTTATGCCACTGCAACCCTATGGACGTTCAGCGTTGGGGCTTTGCGAGTGTCGAGCAATGCCCTTGCCTCTTTTATACAGGATCATTTATTGAGAGTTAGGATCTTTACTCGAGAGAGAGCGCGGACGACGACGAGGACTGAGGAGGAGGAGCGAGAGCGAACGAGAACCCCCGTCTTGTACTACGGGGGTACTTTCCACCTAACTATCAGGCTTCGCAGTGATTTTGCTCTAAAACCTCTTTATCTAGAAAGAAACAACCTGAAGACTGAAGGCGATTCAGTTACACATGAAAACCTTAGATAAGAAACCATACTCGATTTAACTTCTCTAATTCTGAGGTTCTCGTTTAAATATGATTTAACACTCACATATTTAGTTATAGGGATTTAAAACATATGGACATGATTGCACTGCAAAGATAAGTTGCATGCTGTAAATGTGGGTTTAGTCTGTTGATTTCCCACGATGTTCATTGTTTTAAAGGTATATACTAATGGAAAATCTAATTTATCAACCGTTCTCAGATATCAATATTAATGACAATTTTTTCGCAACTCTAAAAGCAGATTATCAAGAGTTCCCCGATTGGTTTGCCAAGAAAGCGCTATCTGGAGAAAAAGCATATGTTCTTTACAATCAAATTGGATCAATCGAAGGTTTCATGTATCTAAAAATAGAGAGTGGAGCTGTTTTAGATACAACACCAAACCTTCCGAATGGATTACACCTTAAGATTGGAACATTTAAATTTGATGCGGCAGGGACGAGACGTGGAGAGAGATTTGTTAAGAAAGTATTCGATCATGCCATTAAATTTAACGTTGACGATGTTTATGTAACGATTTTCGATAAACATGCTCACCTCATTACACTAATGCAACGCTATGGTTTTCAGGTAATTGGTTCTAAATTAACTCCAAACGGCACTGAAAATGTTTTGTTACGAGACATGCGCTTTTCTAATAACAACATACTTACAGACTATCCGAGATTTAACATTCGTGGTAACAATAAGTATTTGATGTCCATATATCCAGATTATCACACAAGAATGCTTCCAGATTCGATATTACACAATGAATCCCATGATATAATTCAAGATGTATCTCATACAAATAGCATCCATAAGATCTATCTATGTGCCATGGAGCTTGTATCTGAATTTAAGCCGGGAGATGTCATCGTTACCTATAGAACATCAGATGGGACAGCTCCCGCTCGATACCGTTCAGTAACGACTTCTGTTTGCATTGTCGAAGAATACAGAAATATTGGTGAATTTCTCACTCTTGATTCATTTTTAGCTTATTCGGCTTCTTACTCTGTGTTTTCTATCGAAGAACTAACAGACTTTTACCGTTCAAAACGCTATCCTCACATCATACGATTCACGTACAATACCGCGATGGCAAAACGTGTGATTAGAGACCGACTAATTAGAGAAGTTGGTCTTTCTGAAGGTGCATACTGGGGCGCAATGAAGTTAACCGATGGCCAATTTAATCACATGCTTGATTTAGGTGAGGTAAATGCAAGTTTTATTATCAATTAAGCCCGAGTTTGTGGAAAGGATCTTTACTGGCGAGAAAAAATTTGAATACCGAAAAGCGATATTTCGAAGAAACGACGTAGAAAAAGTAATCATATATTCTACTCTGCCAGAGGGGAAAATAGTCGGTGAATTTTATATCGATAGAATCTTAACAGATACCCCACAAGAAATTTGGAACCAGACACAAACTAAGTCTGGCATCAATAAGCAATTTTTTGATGAGTATTTCGATGGTAGATCTGAAGCATATGCAATTAAAATTGGTACTGTAAAAAGATATGACAACCCTTTTCGATTAGACAAAATGAGAAAGAAAGTGTTTGCTCCTCAATCATTTAGGTATTTATCGAGGGATCATTTTCCGGAGTTCGCATCTGAATGAAAAAAGTGATCTTTATTTCTGGTGTGCATGGAGTTGGTAAATCAACTTTGTGCAGCCAGATAAACAAGCATATACATATAATGGCTTATTCCTGTAGCGACCTTATAAAGGCTAATTCTTCTTACATAGAAGCATCAAAAGTAGTCGACAAAGCTGAGGCCAATCAAAAGGCTCTTATCACAGGGTTATCAACAATCAATGATGAGAAGATTCTCTTAGATGGTCACTTTTGCTTAATCGGCCAAGATGAAACTATTATTGAGTTGGATTACCAAGTGTTTGAACAGATAAATCCTGATGTGGTCGTGAATGTAGTCGCAGATGCAAAAGAAATTCATCGAAGATTAATGTTAAGAGATGACACTTGTATTTCTCTAGAACTAATAGATAAATTACAAAGACAAGAATCTCGCAATTCACATGAGTTCTGTTTTGAGCGTGGCATTGCAATTGTTGACTATTACTCAGGAGACAATGTTTCTCATCTACTGAAGCAACTGAATCTAGCATAAGGGCTCTCCCGAGCCCTTTATTTATCACTTTATTTTAGCAATTGCCCTAGCAAATTTAAGAAGCTTTGTTGTAGTTAGCAACTCTAATTCAGATTGAATTTGCAATAGTGCTATACCTGCTAAAATTTCTTGAGGTGTCACAAACTGCCCTGTCGGCAATTCCATTCTGTTATAGTGCATTTTGAATTGCTCCCAGGTTGTGCATGAACTGAGTTCGCGGCCTTTCGCCATCCTCATTAGCCGCTTACACTCCCTTGGTATCTCTTTTCCTCTATCCCAACCTTTGACCACACTCACACTTTTAAAACAAAGTTTAGCGGTCTCTTCTTCACTTAATTTGCACTCAAATTCACGAAAAACAGAGTTTTTGGTCATTTCGTGATACTTCATGGTGATATCTCTCAGAAACGAGAGATATTATAATTAATGCGTATGCAACTGTATTAACCATAACCGCAAATAATACGCACTTTGATTTATAAACCATCATAGCAATTGAAACCATACATCCAAATTTCCATTTCACAGTGAAATCACACCTTACTTATAACTCTGCTGCATTGATTTGTATCCGTATGTATTTCTCTGGAACTTTATATTTAAATTTTTTGCCTATCTTGATTTTAGATTTTGCTTTCGCGCAGATTTGGTAATCACCGTTTGTCCCAACACCTACAATTTCTGCATAACTTTGAACATGCTTCATTTCGATCATCACGTCACAATATCCATCAAGCTTAGATCTATATTTTTTAAGAGCTTTCAGCGTTTGCTGTTTTATTGATTTCGCGACAGGATTACTTTCTGAATCGTCGGCATAACCCTTTGAACAGAAAACTACTATCACTAACGAAATGATAACTACATAGATTTTTTTCATCGTCGAGAACCTTTACAGAGACTTCCATCATGATATCAGTGAGTTATAAATGGACGATGTGTAAAGTTAATCGTTTCGACGATGTTCGTTTTTTAATGAAAACAATCTGTAACTTAAGAATGGCAGACTCAATGTGACTTCTTGGTTCGTTGCTCTTTTGTATGAAATCCCTGATGAGGAAAAACATTGCGAATACGCTGTTGAATTTTTTTAGGTACGTCTTTAGAAAAAACCAACTTAACACCCGTTCTCTGCTGGTAAACTTTTAGTTCGCCGCTCAAGCCTGTCTTTTCAGCAATCTCAGTCACATTATGTTTAAAACTTGGAGGGAAATGACCTTTAACTTGTGCTATGACACCATCTTTGAATTTAACTCTCAATACAGGCCGATCAACAGCGACTAACCAAAAGATAACTGCAGCAGCAGCCAGAATGACATACAACATTTTTATCTCCTTTCTTATTCAGACAGTAATTTACTTAAATCTTCTTTTAAACTTGAGACAGTTCTACTCGCTTTTTCGCTACGAGATGCTTCACTTAACAGGTATTCAATCGCGTCAGACAAAGTGCAACCAAGCTCATTGGCTCGATATGATAGTTTTTCCCACACTCGATAATCGAGATCGATAGATTTCTTTCTGGTGTGTAGTTGCTCGGCATTAAAGTGGCGTTTGCGTTTGGCTCTAATTGCTTGCTTGAGTTTATTACTCAGTTCAAGTGACATGTGCTGATCAATCCACCCAAGAACCAGATTGGGTTCATGCTCTATTTTTTTTAACTGTTCAATTGCAGCTAGAGCTTCACTTTTGTCTACATAACGAGTGATTGTTTCGCCATCCTTCCACTTATTAATTAAGTATTGCCACTTCCAACCCGATTCCAAATTTTCAAGCTGTTGATATTTCATAACGTAAAATCCATGCCAAGTTAGGGTGACAGCGTAACCCACCATCGTTCAGAGTTCAATTTTTGGATTCAAAAAAGCGAACAAGATCAAGCATAATAATGGAGCTGTTAGACATTGCTATTTTTCTATATAATCTGGCTTCTTTTAATAAACACTAGATTTCAATGACTCAAAATATTTGGCGTTCAGTCACACCTCAGTATGATCAATTCCACTCGCAACTAGCTCAGTACCCTAGTCTATCTCCGGTAACATTACTCGACACACAGCCCAGACTAGCAACCGCTATTCAGCAGTTTGTTCAATTGAAAGGTTTTACACGAGTGATGTTGATCAACGCGCCAGATAACTCAATCTATCGTCAATTAGTCAGTCAAAAACTTCAAGTAATAAAGCCAAACTCGCACGTTATTTGTACGGAGTCCCTCGATATGGGGACTATCTTTGGCCAATACCGCGCTGAAAATGGGCTTATCACCAGCGAAATTCCTGGTTTATTGGATAAAGCCAATGGTGGTTATCTTCTGATCTCCGCTAATATGCTGTTGGCTAATCCTAAAATGTGGCCATTATTAAAAGCGGCAGTATTAGGCGAAGATGTAAGCCCCATTAATTGTGATGCTAAATCACCACACCCCTCACCAATCTCTAAAAGATATGAGGTCAAACTGATCATTTTAGGTGATAGGAACCAGTTAGCCGATGTCGACTATTTGGATGCAGACGTCCGCTCAAGCTTTTGTTTCTACACCGAATTAGAGTTGGACCTGAAAATTGATGAACAGTCGATATTGACCTATCTCGCTTATTTACGTTGGATATCTGAAGAATACCAACTCCCTACACTGACTGAAGATGCCATTCCTGCTCTTATGACCGCAGGTGCCCGTTTCACGGAAGATCAACATTACACACCGTTATGTGTAATATGGCACAGAACACTCATAGAAGAAGCGGCCTTAGAGTCAAATCAGTATCCGATTACTAAATCTCATATCGAAAGTGCCTTAGACAAACGCTATTATCGAGAGTCTTATCTGCAGCAACGAGCACTCGACGACATACTTGATGGACAAGTCATTATTGAAACTCAAGGCGAACAAGTCGGCCAAGTCAATGGATTAACGGTGATCGATGTTGCTGGCCATCCTCTTTCCTATGGTGAACCAGCTCGTATCTCATGCGTTGTGCACTTTGGTGATGGTGATATTACCGATGTCGAACGCAAAGCCGAGCTCGGTGGTAATTTGCATGCAAAAGGCATGATGATAATGCAAGCCTTTGTAAGTAGTTCAATGAACCTTGACGCACCGCTTCCCTATTCTGCTTCGGTTGTCTTCGAACAATCATACAGCGAAGTGGATGGCGACAGTGCATCACTAGCCGAGTTATGTTCTTTAGTAAGCGCTTTATCTGAACATCCCATTAACCAACAAATCGCTGTGACAGGTGCGGTTGATCAATTCGGGCGAGTCCAAGCTGTTGGCGGGCTAAACGAAAAAATTGAAGGCTTCTACCATGTGTGTAAGCATCAGGGATTCACGGGTGGACAAGGCGTCATTCTACCAAGAACAAATCTAAAACATCTTGCGCTTCATAAAGATGTAGTCAATAGCATTAAAAATGATGAATTTCATATTTGGCCAGTCGCTACAGTTGATGAAGCCGTACCGATCCTTATGGGTGCGTCATTCAGAGGCGATGACGAAGAAAGCATCATTAATAAAATTGCTCAACGTATTGAAAACTTTGAAAGGCATGACCAATCACACAGTATTGCAGAGCGCATTAAAAACTGGTTTGTGTAGCACTGATCGGAGTTGTTTAGCGTACACGTGTTCCCTAATATGCACCCTATCAAAAATTGGAGTAACTGATAATGCAGAATAAACGAGATTCATATAATCGTGAAGACTTACTAGCCTCTAGCCAAGGTGAGCTTTTTGGGCCTGGCTACCCTCAATTACCAGCGCCAAATATGTTGATGATGGACCGCATCACCAAAATGTCAGAAACCGAGGGCGAGTATGGTAAAGGCCTTATTCTTGCTGAGTTAGATATTACTCCTGATCTATGGTTCTTCGATTGCCATTTCCCTGGCGATCCTGTAATGCCTGGCTGTTTAGGTTTAGATGCGATGTGGCAATTGGTTGGTTTCTTCCTTGGCTGGGTTGGTGGCAAAGGAAAAGGCCGGGCATTAGGTGTTGGTGAAGTCAAGTTCACAGGTCAGATCCTACCAACAGCAAAAAAAGTAACTTACGAAATCACGATGAAACGGGTTGTTAACCGTAAACTTGTAATGGGCCTAGCTGATGGTCGCGTTCTTGTCGATGGCAAAGAGATTTACGTTGCAAAGGACTTAAAAGTAGGTCTTTTCCAAGATACTTCTGCTTTTTAATGACGTTAAATTATTCATAAGCGACTCATAGAGTCGCTTTTGCTCATCAAAACACTTAGTTATAGTGCTTTAGTGTGACTTGAATACTAAAAAGCCCCTTCCGGGGCTTAAATCCTTTTGCATGTATGTGGGAGTTTATTTGTAGAGACCAGCTTGTTTGTCATCTCTGGCATCGCGCCAACCACCTAGCCAATATGAACGAGCGTCCGTTTGTTGATAAGGGCAAGCCTCTACGGAACGTCCGTTTAAGCCAGCTTTATACCCATGAGACTGTGCTCTTTCAAGGCGATCACGCTTTTGTCTCTTCATCATAGTGTAGTCCTCATACAGTAACTTGTGTCTTACATACAACTATTAAATCTACATGGCATATCTGTTACGCCACAATTAAGAATTGCTCAAAAATTCGACTTTCTCAAGTTACAAAAAAGGCGCAGATTCTAAATTGTGAACTTGCGCCATTCTTTACACTATTTAATTATTTTCTGCGGAACCCAAAGAGAGCAAGTAGTGTCAGAGTAATCCATCCCATACTACCGCCTTTACGTTCAACGGGCGGAAGTGCCGTGCTGCGGACTTCAATATCGCTAGCCGCCGCGCCAGCAATCGGGATCAGTTTAATCGCGACAACGCTTTCACTTCCAGAAGTACAGTATGAGTTATGGGAGAAATCGTCATAGCCACCAGTACATTTAAATGCACTTGCTGCAATCACACCATCATCATTGATATCTGAGGCTTCAAAAATACGGAACTGGTTGTTATGTTGTGAGTAAGACCCACCGTTGGTTAGATCATCTAACCACCAACCTTGGTTCTGGAACAATGCCATTCTTGCTGCATTACTCCCTGTACCGTTGAAAGGATAGATAAAGCCACGATGACGACGTTGTTTGCCTCCATCTTCACGACCTTTTTCTGCATCGATTTGACCGACAATTTCATTGAAATTGTTGATCGCTTTCGCTTCACCGCCAGCACCAGTAAAGAAAATTCCACCTGATAGATAGTTAGCTACAGGCGTTCCGCTATTGGCATCCGACACAAAAATACGGTTTGCTGCTGCGCCGCTTTCAGGTTTATCGCCTCGACGTTTTGTTTCACCGATCACGATTAAATGGTTATTAATATCTGTCGCTAATGAGTTGGAGTAAATCACATCTCCATCCACTTTCAGTTCTGTGCCAGTAATAACCTTACTACTCCACATATCATGCTTAGGAGTTGTTACGTCGTAACTTGCATTAGGATAGAATACTGTTGCTTGCATTCTAAACACATTATCATCGCGATAGGTATTAAAACCAGCCATAACTGGCTTGTTAGCGTAACTGCCAGATGTAGGAACAGCAGCGCCTCTTACACTTGCTTGTGCAGAGTATCCGCTACGGTTTGCTTCAACATCACCGACCCACCCTGTTACACGGTAACCCGTCGAGATAGATGCTGTATCCCACATATAAGCTTGCGTTGCAAATGCAAAATTTTGACACTGACGAGTTAACTGTGGATCGAGACCATCACTCACACAAGTGTTAACATCGCCATTGTAGTCTTTGTTATCATCATCACCATTACCCGTTAAATAAGGGCTAACTGATGCACTACCAACCACGAAATTATGGGTACCATCATTGAATACATCATAAGCGAACGTCCGACCCATTTTTTCAACAATTTTATTATTTGTGTCTTTGACAATTGTGGTGTCTGTTGGTGGATTTAAAATATTGCCATGATAAAAACCACGTTGACGGTAGCCTAGAGCGTAATTACTCCCAGACTGGGTGTAACCGCTGCTCGTAATACCAAAAGCAGAAGTACCGTCTAACCCAGTTAAAACGGTATTCTGAGTATTTGCAATAGAGCCAAAAGTCAAAACAACTTGCGATGAATTAACAAAGGCCGCTGCATTTTGTAGATAACTACCATTATCCCAAGCATCACGCTCACGTTTCAAACCGCCAGTTTCAACATTGTTGTACTCAAAACCATGCCATTGCTTATCAGCCCATGCCTCACAAGTAGAATAACCGAGTTCGTTAGAGCAATAGTTTTTGAGATCATCAATATCCTGATAAACAAAACGATTATCCATTTTGAATGGCACTTCATCACGATAGGAAATGCCATCAGAACCATTGAGCGTATCGCCACCAAACGCAAAAGTATTACAGCTATTTCCGGCCGTAAAACATCCAAGAGGATTTGCTGAAAGGTTATCTTTTTGTATTGCCCTTCCATAATATTCATTAGCGACTAAGTTACCGGGTGTCACTTCTACAATTTGGTAAAGTGCAGCATGAGCTTGAGTGGCAGCCAGAATACTGGCCGCAATTACGGTGATTTTAAATGTTTTACTACTCATTAATAATCTCTAACTTTCCTGTTGCATTGCTTCGAGCTCTTCCCAGCGCTCGAAAGCAATTTCAAGCTCC
Source organism: Vibrio sp. V12_P9A6T4 (assembly GCF_963874835.1). NCBI lineage: Bacteria > Pseudomonadati > Pseudomonadota > Gammaproteobacteria > Vibrionales > Vibrionaceae > Vibrio > Vibrio sp. V12_P9A6T4. The sequence goes on from NZ_CAWNJO010000058.1 coordinate 19,738, forward strand.
TGCTCTTTCGCAGTTAACTTATCTAAAACGGGCTGTGTTTTATCTGCTGATTGCATGAAAAACTCAGGATCGTTCACTTGCTGTTGAAGCATTTCAATATCATTCTCAAGTTGCTCTAACATTGCGGGCAACTCATCCATTTCTCGCTGCAGTTTATAAGATAACTTTTTAGGTTTTGTCTTAATTGGCGCTGTTTTGAGAGTTTCCTCAACCACTTTTTCTTTATTGCTGACATTTTCAGCAACTCGTGACTGCAAAACCTGAGCTCTTTGTTGCTGAGCATCGTGATAGCCTCCAACAAATTCTTCAATTTTGCCATCGCCTTCAAAAATCCAACTCGTTGTTACAGTATTATCAACAAATTGACGATCGTGGCTGACAAGCAGCAATGTGCCTTGGTAATTGGCAAGCAAATCTTCTAAAAGTTCCAAAGTTTCGATATCTAAATCGTTGGTTGGTTCATCTAAAATCAATAAATTATTCGGTTTGAGGAAAATACGAGCAAGCAACAGTCTGTTTTTCTCACCACCAGATAGCGCTTTTACTGGCGTTCTCGCACGTTTAGGGGCAAACAAGAAATCTTGTAAGTAGCTTAATGCGTGCCGTGGGCGCCCAGCCACCATCACTTCTTGTTTTCCGTCAGCTAAGTTGTCAATTACCGACTTCTCAGGATCGAGGATCTCACGGTACTGATCAAAATAAGCAACTTCAAGTTTGGTACCGCAATGTAATTTGCCACTCTGAGGTTGTAAATCACCCAACAGCAGTTTCAGCAGCGTACTTTTACCGCATCCGTTAGGGCCAATAAGTGCAATGCGATCACCACGCATGATATTGAAACTGAAGTTCGAGACAATGTTTTTGCCATCAATGCTATAGCTAATATCCTTCGCTTCGAAGACAATTTTTCCTGAACACGCAGCGTCATCGATTTGCAAGTTTGCTTTGCCCTGTACCTCACGGCGATCATTACGCTCTTCTCTTAGCTTCTTGAGTGCTCTTACGCGCCCTTCGTTACGAGTACGACGCGCTTTGATGCCTTGGCGAATCCAAACTTCTTCTTGGGCCAATTTCTTATCAAACTCGGCATTTTGCATCTCTTCTACGCGCAAGGCTTCTTCCTTGGCGACAAGGTACTGATCATAATCACCAGGAAACGAGCTGAGTTTACCGCGGTCAAGATCAACAATGCGCGTCGCCATTGAGTGGATGAACGTCCGGTCATGCGATACAAAGATGATCGAGCCTCTAAAATCTTTCAAAAAGCCTTCGAGCCATTCGATGGTGGTTACATCAAGGTGGTTAGTCGGTTCATCAAGCAGAAGGACATCAGGATCACACACTAGTGCTCTTGCAAGAGCCGCTTTACGCTGCCATCCACCGGATAAATCCGTTAGTTTGGTGTGGCCATCCAGTTTCAACGCCGCCAGAACATTTTGGATACGTTCTTCAAAACGCCATGCCCCTGTATGCTCTAGCTGCTCTTGAATACGAGATAACTTATTGATATTACTTTCACTTGGATCGATAACGATGAGATCTAAAAGATCTTGATAGATCTTTAGATACTCACCAACTTCCGCTAATCCACCAGCAACATAATCAAAAACGGTGCCAGCTTCATCTCTAGGCGGATCTTGTTCTAATCGAGAAACAACAACATCTTGTTCTATCTGCATTTTTCCGTCGTCCATGATGATTTCTCTCGCAAGAACTTTCATCATAGTCGACTTGCCTGCACCGTTTCGGCCGACGAGACAAACTCGTTCATTTTCTTGCAATGCGAAATCTGCATGATCGAGTAATGGGTGGTCACCAAATGCTAATTGACCGTTATGGATGGTAATTAATGCCATTATTTTCTAACCAATGAAGTAATGTTTGTTGGTCAAAGGGCCAGCTCAGTTCGGATTCTTGGTATTTAAGAACCGGAATAGTGACCCCGTAACGAGAGAAGAGCGCATCATCAAATGCAATATCAACAAGTTGTACTTGTTCAGCAATGTTTGCCTGCTGAACAAGCTGAAATGCCATCTCACAGAGATGGCATCCTTCAGTACTGTAAAGCGTGAACAACTTCATTCCCTATTCACTGCATGCATGGGAAATCGTCCAGCAGTTATGGATCTGTTTGTTACGTTCAAAATCCAGTGGTAATGTTTGTGCTGAAATGTTTTGAGCAACTAAACCAAGCTCAGCTAGCGCTTCTAAATCCATTTTAAAATGTCGTTTATTGTTTGAAAACACAATCGTACCTTCTGGACGTAGGATACGTTTTAAATTTTCCATCAACTTAATATGATCGCGTTGCACATCAAATGTGTGTTCCATACGTTTGGAATTTGAGAATGTCGGCGGATCGATAAATATCAAATCAAATTGTTCTTTGGCAGTCTCTAGCCATTGCACACAGTCGGCTTGTTCAAAGCGATGCTGGTGTCCAACTTGACCGTTGAGCTTTAAGTTGTCTTTAGCCCATTCTAAATAGGTTTTAGACATATCAACCGTCATGGTTGATTTTGCTCCACCGCAAGCGGCATGAACGGTTGCAGAGCCGGTGTAAGCAAATAGATTGAGGAAGTCTTTACCCTTTGCCATTTGCCCTAAGCGACGACGCGTCAATTTATGATCAAGGAATAAACCCGTATCGAGATAATCATGTAAATTGACAATCAGTTTAACGCCATACTCGTTCACTTCCATTGTCTCAGAAATTTGCCCTAATTTTTGATATTGAGAGCGCCCTTTCTGTTTTTCACGAACTTTGAGTACCACTTTATTTGCTTCTGTTCCGGTGACTTGAATCGCGGCACGAATGATATCTGTTAAACGGCGTTTCGCCTTTTCTTCTGGAATATCTTTAGGTGCGGCGTATTCTTGGATCACTAGGTGGTCGAGATAAACATCGATCGCAACATTGTATTCAGGCAAATCAGCATCATAAATACGATAGCAATCTAGTGATTCACGTTTCGCCCACTTACCAATTTTCGCAATATTTTTCTTTAAACGATTCGAAAAATCAGGAGCGATCACCGATTCTTGAGAAATAGACGCTCCCGGTTCTACCGTGCGCAATGAAATTGAGTAGTTCTTTTGGTGACAAGGTAACGCACCGTTATTTAACTTAAACTGCTTTTCAGCGCGCATACGCAAACAACTGAGTAATTCGTCAGAGCTTGAGAAAATCGACGCTTGGCAACCGCCAAATTCAGCCTTTAATTGCCCACCAAATGCCGTGTATAAAGCAATCAAACCAGGATGTGTACCTAAACGTTCACCATAGGGTGGGTTACAGATAACCACACCATCCTCAAACCCTTCAGGAAGTTTGATCAGTGCCGCATCACCTAGCTGGAAGGTAATCAGTTCTTCAACCCCTGCGCGGCGAGCGTTATCTTTCGCTGTCTGCAGCACTCGTGCATCGTTATCAAAACCAAAGAACTTACAGTCAACTTTCTTGACACCACGTCTTGCTTGAACATTGGCCTCTGATTTTATTTGCGCCCACAGTTCTGCATCAAAATCCTCTAAAGCTTCGAAACTCCACTTTGGACGCTTGAGACTAGGGGCCATACCAGCAGCCATCATGGCCGCCTCAATGAGCAAAGTACCAGAACCACACATTGGGTCGAGCAGTGGCTTCGCTTCACTCCATCCACTACGCAAAATAATAGCCGCTGCTAATGTTTCACGAAGTGGTGCTCGCCCCGCTTCGGTACGGTAACCGCGCTGATGTAAACCACCGCCCACCATATCAATCCCTAAAATGGCTTTATCTTTATGCAAGCGTACATGGACACGAAGATCTGCATGATCTTTATCGATCGAAGGGCGCGGTAAGTTCTTTTTGGTGAAACAGTCGACAACCGCATCCTTTACTTTCATCGCACCGTACTGACTGTTGCGGATTTCGTTATTTGTGCCGTTGAAGTCGACAACAAACTTTTTCGAACTATGAAAATGATTAACCCAGTTCACTGAACTTGCCGACAAGTAAAGATCCATATCATTTTGGCAGGTAAATTCAGAGAGGACGCGAACAAATCTTGATGCTAGACGGCTCCACAAACAACAGCGATAAATCTGCTCTTTCGACGCTTTAAATTTTACCCCGGCCTGCACGGGTTTTGCGTCCGTAATCCCTAATTTGGTTAGTTCTTCAACTAATAGGTTCTCAAGACCGTTTGAGGTAACCGCTAGATATTGATTCATACTGCTCTTTTACTGATAAAAATGACCACGCATTATACCTGACAATCCCACGCTTGAGTAAAACAAAGTGTCTCTTTCACCTTCTCAACCATTCAATTGCTTAACTACTCGCCAATTTTACAAATAGACAAGCTTCGAGCATTGCAAAAACATCTCACTAGATATAGCAAGGCCTACGGGATAAGTGAGTATTTATTCACTGCATAATTGGACTATACCAGATTGATTTTTGTAGTGTAAATTAATTACAAATGAGCTAAAAATGGGAATATGTCGGCCATTTCTAGCAATGTAGACACTGTTTATAACGTCACTTTTGAAGAAAAAAACATCAGAATCCTGAACAAATCTCACATTTAAGATCGAATTCAGACGGATAGGATTGAGTTGGGGAAAAGCTCTAGGCAAAAAAAATCGGCTATTAAGCCGATGGGAAATGAAACAAAGGAACGAAACGTTGTGCTATTAGGGAAAAGTTAACTCACAAGAGCAACGTGCTCTTCGAGCAAAATATGATTGGCGCAAGCCATACGGTCATGCATAACCTTAATGACCTGTCCGAATTCCAGCTGTTTGGAACCATTCAGTATGAACGCATCCAAATCGACTAAGGCGCAAAGACTAGCGCAGTCCCCTACCTCAAGTACGATGAAATAACCTTGGCTGTAGCCGTTGACCAACCGAACAATGTCACCTTCACTCGGTTCAAAACCGTAGCCTTGATGATCAAAAAACCAACTTTTAGGCTGGACAGGTTTATGAAAACGCTTAGCGGCAACACAATAGAGTGCTAATTCGGCTTGTCTTGGCTCACTTAAACCTAAATAGGCAATTTGCTCTTTGTAGGTTTGGAAAGCACTCGCATCATCGACTGAAAAATGATTCTCAGCAAAAGCACAATCGACGAGCAGATTACGGTAAAGATTGGTCTTAAAAACCATCTCATCACCAAGGTACAACATCAGGCAGCTTTCGCTATCTGAATAATACCAACTCCATTTGTCACTTGGTTTAAGCATCGTTCCACTCTCTAATTTTAATGAATTATCAAACTATTAGGTAAAACGCTTAATTACCTTTGCCAGCTAGTGAATGTAATTTTAAGAACAGAAATATAAAAAAAAAGAGGAAATGAATAACTCATTCCCTCTTACTTTGACCCAGTCACTTTTTATTTTTCTGAGTAAATACCTTTAAATCGCACTTATTTATAGGTTCTTGACAATATCTCTCACTAAACCTGGGCCGTGGTAAATGAATCCTGAATAGACTTGTACTAGTTTCGCGCCCGCCAACATTTTTTCTTTTGCAGCGATACAAGAATCAATACCACCCACTCCAATAATGGGCAGCTTATCACCCAACTCTTGGTACAAGCACTTAATCACTTCAGTACTTCTTGATTGAACAGGACGGCCACTTAACCCACCCGCTTCATTCGCGAATTTCATACCTTCCACCAGCGACCGATCCAATGTGGTATTAGTCGCGATAACGCCATCAATACTATGCTTGAGTAACGATTGGCAAATTTGTTTAAGTTCGTCATCAGAAAGATCGGGAGCGATCTTTAATGTTAGCGGAACGTATTTATTATGCAGCTTAGCCAATTCAGATTGCTTCGCTTTCAGTACGGCAAGCAAATCATCCAATGCCTCACCATATTGTAACGTTCGTAACCCAGGAGTGTTGGGGGATGAAATGTTCACTGCTATATAACCAGCATATGGGTAGACTTTCTCCATACAAATAAGATAGTCATCTGCCCCATTTTCAATCGGTGTATCTTTATTCTTTCCAATGTTGATACCGATAATGCCGTCATATTTAGCTTTCTTAACGTTCTCAACTAGGTTGTCGACACCTAAGTTGTTAAAGCCCATTCGATTGATAATACCTTCCGCTTGGATCAAACGGAATAAACGCGGTTTATCGTTACCAGATTGAGGACGTGGAGTCACGGTACCAACTTCGACAAAACCAAACCCCATTGCACCAAAAGCTTCTATGCATTCCCCATTTTTATCTAGGCCAGCGGCCAAACCTACAGGGTTTTTAAAAGTTAAACCCATGCATTCGACTGGGCGATTGGGTAAGTGTTGACGATAGAAGAGATCAAGAGGAGTGCCTGTGAAACGTTTAAAGTTTTCAATGGCGAGATCATGTGCCTTTTCGGCATCAAGTTGAAAAAAGCCAGTCCTGGCTAAGCGGTAGAGCATTGTGCCTCCGAAATAAAAAGCCCCGTATAAACGGGGCGTTATTATTTACTCATTTGCCGCACAATTCAAATTTAAAAGTACTAATTCTCTTAATGCTACTGAGAATTTTGCAAATTCATGTACTGCACCAACTTTAAATTCGTTGAGGATACTCTCCCAGCGCATTAAGGATACTTCATTACTAGCAATCCATTCATCCAGTGCTTTCATTACATCGAGTTCTTCTGGTGCACAAGTACAATTCAATACTTGCGCAGTGAGTTGACGCTGCTGCCAGTCTAAATCTTCACGGAATGCAGCGCGAGCTAGTGCTTGCCAGTTGTTATCCACCGCTTGACCGTTAATCTGTTTTAAGAACCAGTGCAGTGATAAACGATCACCTAAGTTAAAGTAAAGCTTAGCTGTCTGAGCAACAGTCTTACCTTTATCACGTGCCACTGTGGATATATCCAGTGCTGAGTACAGGCTTGATAAACGAGCAACGTAATTCGCCAGTTCTGAGTTAATGCCTTTATCAATCCAGACTTGAGCCATGGCATTATGCTCTGCAACCTCTTCAGCAACGAGCATATTATCTAGTTCAGCGGAAACGGCATTGACGTCAGTTTGATAAAGCGCAATCAAATCTTTGACCGATTGTTTGCCTGAACGATTACGCAGCAACCAACGAGATAAGCGGCGTAAGGTTCGGCGTACTAAGAAAATCACATCGTACTGTGCATCGGCTTCTGCTTTATTGTCGAGTAAACGAACCTGCTCAAGAACACGGCCTAAACCATAGATTTCTCTTGCCGCAGTGTAAGCATTGGCAATATCGACAACATTCGCACCAGTCTCTTCTTGAAGACGGGTCACGAAATTACATCCCATTTCGTTCACCATCTGATTGGCCAGAGCCGTAGCAATGATCTCTGCACGAAGTGGGTGTTGTTGCATGTGCTGAGAATAGTTACGACGTAACTCCGTAGGGAAATAGTTGATCAACTGCTGTGAATGGAATTCATCGTGTGAAATCTCTTCACAAGCCAATTCCTCTTTCAACACCATTTTGCCGTATGCCACTAATACCGATAGCTCCGGACGGGTTAATGCAAATCCCTGCTTCTCACGCTCAAGCAAAGTTTCATCATCTGGAATGTATTCCAATGCTCGGTCAAGGTGCCCTGCTTTTTCCATGGCATGGATGAAACGAATTTGCTCTTTAACTAACGATACACCCTGTTGCTCAGTGACAGAAATAGCTTCAGATTGAGCGTAAGCATCTTCAATAACGATGCCTCCTACTTCGTCTTCCATCGACTCTAAGATCTGATTACGTTGTTTGACGGTAAGATCACCATTCGCCACCAAGCCATTCAAGAAGATCTTAATATTAACTTCATTATCCGAGCAATCGACGCCGCCAACGTTATCAACAAAGTCGGTATTAACACGACCACCAGTTAATGCATACTCAACACGTCCAAGTTGAGTCATACCTAAGTTACCACCTTCACCGATCACTTTTGTGCGAAGATCGCGTCCATCAATTCTTAGAGCATCGTTAGCACGGTCACCTACATCAGAATGGCTCTCTTTCGATGATTTAACATAGGTGCCGATGCCTCCGTTCCACAGAAGATCCACTTCCATTTTCAAGATCATTTTAATCAGCTCATTAGGCGCAACAGAAGCCTTCTTAGTGCCGATCATTTTTTGAATTTCAGGCGTTAAGGTGATCGATTTCGCTTTGCGAGAGAAGATACCACCACCTTTTGAGATCAACTTTGCGTTGTAATCTTCCCAGCTAGATCGTGGCGTGTTGAATAAGCGATTACGCTCTTCCCAACTTTTTGCTGAATTTGGTGTTGGATCGATGAAAATATGCAAATGGTTAAACGCTGCTTGCAAACAGATGTGTTTAGACAGCAGCATACCATTACCGAACACATCTCCAGCCATATCGCCGATACCAATCGCTGTGAAATCTGTGGTTTGGCAGTTAATGCCCATTTCACGGAAGTGGCGCTTGACTGACTCCCATCCCCCTTTTGCTGTAATCCCCATGGCTTTATGGTCGTAACCATTTGAACCACCAGAAGCAAAAGCGTCACCTAGCCAGAAATTGTATTCTGCTGACACTGAGTTAGCCAAATCGGAAAATGTTGCTGTCCCTTTATCCGCGGCTACAACTAAGTAAGGGTCATCTTCATCATGACGAACGACATTTTTAGGTGGAACGACTTCGCCTTCAATAATATTGTCGGAAACATCGAGTAATGCACGAATAAAACGTTTATAGCAGCGTTGTCCCTCGGCAAAGATCTCATCACGCGTGGTAAACATGTGCTGTTTCTTACACACAAAACCACCTTTTGCTCCCACAGGAACAATAACGGTATTTTTTACCTGTTGCGCTTTCACTAACCCTAGAATCTCGGTACGGAAATCTTCTTGGCGATCAGACCAGCGTAATCCGCCACGTGCTACTTTACCACCACGTAAATGAACACCTTCAATATCAGGCGCATAAACGAAGATTTCGAAAGCCGGCACAGGAGCTGGAATTTCAGAAATCTCTTTCGGTTTCATTTTTAAAGAAAGCCAAGGTTTGATCTGATTGTTTTCATCCAGCTGGAAGTAGTTAGTACGGATCGTTGCACTGATCATCTCCATATAACGACGAATAATACGATCATCATCCAAGCTATCAACACGATCTAACTCTTCAGTAATAGCGTTAATAAGATCCGTTTGCCCTTTTTGAGCCCCTTTGTGTTTAGGATCAAACCGCTTTAAGAATAGTTCCACCAGCCCTTTTGCTACATCTGGATAATGGCTGAGTGTATCTTCAATATATTGTTGACTGAATGGGAAACCCACTTGGCGCATGTAACGCGCATAAGCACGAAGAATCGATACTTCGCGCCCCGTTAATGAAGCACCGAGTACTAGTCGGTTGAAGCCATCACTCTCTAATTCACCAGCCCAAATAGCCGCAAATGCTTGTTGAAAACGATCTCTCGCTTCTCGAAGATCGACACTCTTATCGCTCTTATGCAGCATTGAGAAATCTAAGATCCAATACGTTTGACCATTTAATTTTCGTACTTCATAAGGTGACTCTCCGATCACCCTCAGCCCTAAGTTTTCCAACATCGGCATCACATCAGAAAGATGGATTGGCTCGTCACGGTGATAGAGTTTTAACCGCACCGCTTTTGAATCGGCCGCTTCTTCTTGTGGGCGATAGAACAACATGCCGAGTTTGTGCTCTTCATCTAAGGCTTCCAATCGCTGGATATCATCAACCGCTGAACCTGGCATCATGTCTTCTTTGTAAGAACGAGGGAATGCGCGCATGTATTCTTTCGATAATGGCAGTCCTTTACTCTCTCCAAAGTTTGCTACGATCGCATCTGATAAACGATCATCCCAAGTTGATGATGCTTCCATTAAATTCTGCTCTACCGTTTTTACATCGACATCCATATTGTTATTATCAACACGTACGATGTAGTGTGTTCTTGCCAATGGGCTTTCTGAAAAATAAGTGGTGAACTCAACATCTTGCTCACAACCAAAGTACTGTTTGAAAATTCGTTGCGTTTGGCGGCGAAGCTCGGTGTTATAGCGCTCTTTGGTCACATAGACCATACAGCTGAAGAAACGACCAAACGGGTCTTTACGAACAAACAGACGCAGCAAATCCCTATCTTGCATTTGCACTACGCCCATCCCAACTTCTAACATCTCTTCTTCACGTGCTTGCAGTAACTCATCACGAGGATAGTTTTCTAGAATATTGTGCAGCGCTTTATAGGAATACGAGCCTGCACGATAACCGCTGGCTTTTAGGATACGTTCTACTTTTTCGCGGATCAGCGGAATAGTTTCGACACTTTGGTTGTACACCGCCGAGGTATATAGGCCAGTGAAACGATGTTCACCGATCACTTTACCTGCTTTGTCGAACTTTTTAACGCCGATATAATCGGTATAAGCTGGGCGGTGGATACGTGATTGGGTATTGCCTTTAGTGACAATCAATAAAAAAGGCTTTTTGGCTTCAAGGCGCGCGGAATCAGGAAAGTCAGATAATTTTACGCTGCGCACACGTTTTGAATCAGAAAATAAACCCAACCCTTTTTCTGCTGTTGGTCTCAGTTCAGTATCGCCTTCGACCGTCACGAGGTCGTATTCTTTGTACCCCATGAAAGTGAAATTATGATTTCCCATCCACTTTAAGAATTTGATGGTTTCTTCGTAACGATCACTTTCTACAGGAATGAACTCTTTTTGTGTCTCCAATTGCGCAATCACTTGCACCAGTTTTTCTGACATTGGTTGCCAGTCTTGCACCACTAAAGCTGTATCGCTCAGAATACTAAGCAACTCATTTTTCAACTGTGTCATCGCTTCTTTGCTACTAAGGCGGTCGACTTCAATATGAAAAAGAGATTGCAGAACACCCTCACCTTGGTTTACCGAAGTAATAACACCGTTATCGGTGCGCGAGATTTGCGTTGGACCATTGAGCATGAGGTGTGAAGATAAATCCAAACGGCTGAGCGCCATTTTAATGGAGTCCACAAGAAACGGACTATCAGGGATTACTATTTCAACAATCGTGTGCGTTGACTGCCAACCTTGGCGGCTTACTGTCGGGTTAAATACCCGCACTGAACGCTCCTCCGGGTTTTTCTCGTTAATATGGTGCCATAGGCTAACTATCGCACCATATAAGTCAGATTCATTACGTTCAGTCAGATCATCTTTCGAAATGTTACTAAATAGATGTTGAGCAAGTTGGGTCACGAGCGGTTGATGAGCAAGATCGAGTTTGTCTTGAATCAGTTTGTACACTTTTTCAAGCAGAACTGGCACTAAAGTTTCACGCGCAGTCATAGTAGACTCCAAGATTATTATTTTTGTAGGGTATGCGGTAAGCATAGCGCTTACCATTGGTAATGCTTGCTTTATTGTAAAAGCTTTATTGACAAATAGTTAACAGTTTTAGGGCAGGTCTGAGGTGAAATGTTTGAGAATGTGATTAAGATTCCTATTTAAATATCTAGAAAATCAGCGGCTCACAGAGTTTCTAACTTTACAAACTTGTTATTTTGGTCAGTTGTCAGCCGAAATCGACCTTTTACTCCAATTTGGCTAAGAAATGGACGAAATCGAGATGCGGGTAGCTGAAGGCGTAAACCTTGATCTGTGTAGACTTGTACAGAGCTTGCTACACCAGAATAGTGCGCTAAGTAAGTTTGATAAGAAATATTGAGAGTAAAATAGTATTGCTTCATAGCCGTTAACCAAAATAGAGCGAGGAGACGTATCTATCACCTCGCTCTTAGTAGAATTAAGATCCTTAAGATTCGAGCGCTTTTGTTACTTTTTCAAAGAGATCCCGAGCTAAATTATCCATTGACTTCAAAGTCTCCAACTCCGATTTCATCATTGCTTGACGAGTTTCATCGTAGAGCCTGAATTTAAGTAAAGGATCAATTAAACGCGACGCGACTTGGGGGTTACTATCATTGAGTTCACGCAGTATCTGCCCTGCAAAACGGTATCCCTCACCCGATTTTGCATGGAAATTAACTGGGTTTGCGCTGAGGAATGAACCAATTAAACTGCGCGTACGATTTGGATTTTTTAAGCTAAATGCTTCATGTTTCATGGTTTGTTGAATGGTATCCAAAACACTTGGCGCGGGGTTAGTCCCTTGCAGTGCAAACCATTTATCCATCACCAATCCATCGTGTTTCCATTTATTGCTGTAATCATCCATCAGTGCTTGACGGCACATAAGCTGTGCACTATTCGCAGCGCTCATAGCGGCGATGGTATCAGTCATGTTGTTGGCGCTGTGATACTGAGCCAGCACCAAATCATTGCCTTGGTCGGTATAAGCTAAATAAGCAAGGCAAGTATTGCGCAATGCTCGTTCACCAATTGCACTGTGCTCAATGCTGTATGCTGTCTGTTTTAAACTGTGGTAAACCGCATTGAGCTCGTCTTGTAATGCGTTAGCAAGCTGTACTTTCATCGCTTTAAGTACGGTCGCTATTGCATCAACATCCACACGTTTATACCAACCTGAAACCTCATTATGGCTAGGTAATGAGAGCATTTCCGCAATAAAAGCAGGCTCTAGAGCCTCACTCAGTAACACACCACGGAATGCATCAACTACCGATTCAGGCAAATCCGCCGCCTTACCCGACTGCACTCCAAACACATTGCTACGGATATATTTGGCTAACAACATTTGGCCTGCGTCCCAGCGAGCAAATTCGTTGCGAGCATTGACCATCAAGAAGATCAGCTCATCATCACTGTAGTCATACTCCAGTTTCACTGGTGCTGAAAATTCGCGCAACAAGGAAGGGATCGGTTTCTCTGGCACATTTTCAAACACGAAGGTCTGCTTGGCCTGTGTTACGTTCAGTACATTAGAGATTTGCTTTCCGTTACATTGTAACTCAATTACATCACCATGAGCGGTGTATAACTCAACATCAAAAGGAATATGCAGCGCTGCTTTCTCTTTTTGCTCGTGCGTTGGTTCGGTTGTTTGCTCTACGGTTAAGGCATAGGTTTTCTGTTGTGCGTCATATTCAGTGCTCACTGAAACAATCGGTGTACCAGATTGGCTATACCATAAACGGAATTGGGTAAGATCGGCGCCTGAAGCATCTTCCATCGCTGCTACGAAATCTTCGCAGGTAGCGGCAGTGCCATCATGACGCTCAAAATAGAGCTTCATTCCTTTTTGGAAATTCGTTTCACCCAATAACGTATGCATCATACGAATCACTTCACTGCCCTTTTCATAGACAGTTAATGTATAGAAGTTATTCATTTCTATCACTTTATCGGGACGAATTGGGTGTGACATTGGGCTGGCATCTTCCGCAAATTGTGGCCCGCGAATAATGCGCACATTATTAATGCGATTCACCGCTCTCGACCCTAAATCAGACGAAAATTCTTGGTCACGGAATACCGTTAGGCCTTCTTTTAAGCTTAATTGGAACCAATCACGACAAGTGACGCGGTTACCAGTCCAGTTATGGAAATATTCGTGGCCAATCACCGCTTCAATACCTAAATAATCAGTATCGGTAGCGGTTTTTTCATTGGCTAACACAAACTTAGAGTTAAAAATGTTGAGCCCTTTATTCTCCATCGCACCCATGTTGAAAAAGTCAACGGCAACGATCATGTAGATGTCGAGATCATACTCTAAGCCGAAGCGTTCTTCGTCCCACTTCATTGCGTTGATAAGTGATGTCATCGCATGAGAAGCTCGGTCGAGGTTACCTTTATCAACAAAAATCTCGAGGGCAACATCACGGCCGGACTTGGTTTTATATTGATCACGTAATACGTCAAAATCACCCGCAACGAGAGCAAATAAGTAAGCAGGTTTCGGATGTGGATCTTGCCACTTCACCCAATGACGCCCTTCTGTAAGATCGCCATGTTCGATACGGTTACCGTTACTTAATAAAAATGGGTAATCTTTTTTGTCAGCAATCACGGTCGTGGTGTATTTTGCAAGAACGTCTGGACGATCGAGGAAGTAAGTGATGCGACGGAAACCTTCCGCTTCACACTGCGTACAGAACGCACCACCCGATTTGTATAACCCTTCTAGTGCGGTATTCGCTTCAGGGTTAATCAGTGTCACGATCTCCAATTCAAACTCTTGAGGTAATGATGAGATCGAGAGCCCGCTTTCAAGCAGCTGAAAATCTTGCCATTCGGTGCCATTCACTTTGAGCGATTTCAGCTCAAGGTTTTCACCATCCAGCACCAATTGGTTATTCTCTTTTTGCTGCTTAACGTGAGAAACGGCAGTCACTGTGGTGTTGGTATCAAAGAGATCGAATGTTAATTCGAGATCCGTAATGGTATGTGATGGAGATTGATAATCTTTGCGATACTTGGCTTGGGGTGTATGAGCCATGTCGGAATCCTTGTTGACGGAGTGAAATGTGACGTTTTTGATAAACATTCAGTAAGATGGCTATAGATCTAAGGCTTGTTATCATTAATAACAACCCCTCAAACCGAAAAACGAGGCATTTAAGACAAATACCCCGTTATTTCGCTGACAATTTACCCATATATCAACAGATTTCACTCATTGCCTTTCTTATGATAGAAGATTGCAAGACTACGGATTTACTCGCGCTAAAACAGCCGACATAGAACCATTTTCCACCTCTAACGTTAACATATCGCTAACAAGCGTATAGCGGGTATCATGTTCTCCGTCTTCATAAAGGAGCACCAAATGATCACCTTCTGTGTAGTACACCCCTTTATGGATCGATTCGTTACCATTAGCACCACTTACTCTGAACATAAATACAAAATCCGGCTGTAAAACGAGATCAAGTTGGTTAATGTCGGTTGCTATCGCATCTTCACCAAATATCCGTTTGCTAGACCACACCCCTGCCAACGCATTTGGTAAAGCTTTAGTGAACATAATGCCGTTTAAGTTGAGCATGTTGTGGTTCACTTGGTATTGATAAACTTGAGGTTGCGATGAATTAAGCCCCAAAATCAAGCTGTTATCGCTGGCGTCAAATTCACCTTCCCAGTGCTCCACATTATAATTTTTCTTTTGAATATCGATCTTGAAACGATAATTCGATTCCAAGGTCAGTTTAATAGAACGAAAATCATCGGAAGAAGTGTCAGGATTGGGGTTAAGTAGGTACCAATCACCAAGTAAAAAAGGGAGATCAAACTGAGTTAAGTCTTGATGAGTCTGCGTACCACTACTTTGACTTTGTGCCGCACTGGTGCTGATAAGAACAATGCAGGTAAAAATGATGCTTATCCATTTCATAACACGCTCCTCACTTTTTTCTTAAGCTTAGAACCGGTTGTACGATAAAGCGAAATGTTTGATCTATATCACGTTATTTATTTGGTTTAAATAAGATCAAAAAAGCGAGCACTAAGGCTAATGCCGTTCACTTAAGGTGAGCGGCATTGTATTTTCTAGGGTATCGGCTTGGCTTTTTCTTCACGACTCTAGGGAAGGCTCTTTCTCGCCTTGGCTCAAGTATTAAGCTCCCACTCATTGCATAGAAGTTTTGGAGTTGCCTCGGTATGGCTCCCGGTGACGAGTAGGGAAGCC
>NZ_CAWNJO010000059.1:0-34990 GCF_963874835.1 Vibrio sp. V12_P9A6T4
TCGACTTGCATGTGTTAGGCCTGCCGCCAGCGTTCAATCTGAGCCATGATCAAACTCTTCAATTAAAGTTTTGTTGGTCCTAAGACCGGCTCAATGAATACTGACTTCAAAACTGCTCTTACTCGAAAGTAAAAAGTAATTTTAAAGCTATTGTTGTTCCAACAGAACAACAATGAATTGACTGTGCCAAAATCAAGTAAACTTGATTCTGATTGGTCACTCAGTTCATTGATAAATCTTTTTTGATTATCATCAACGAGTGCCCACACAGATTGATAGGTTTATATTGTTAAAGAGCGTTCCTGTCGAACAAGACCGTTAAGTCCGTGTCGCTAGGGGTGCGAATAATACGCTTTAGCTTTTAAGAGTCAAGAGTTATTTTTAACTATCTTTCTCTTTCAACTAGTAACTCGTTTGTGAGGCTTGCCTCACTCCGTGTCAGTGAGGCGGCATTATAGGGAGGTTTTACAATGTGACAAGTTCTTTTTTAAAATCACCTTTCATTCGCTTAAAAAGCCACCAATGTCGCGTTTTATTGAATAAAACTTCAACATTTGAAGGTTATCACAGCAATTGGTTGGAAAAACACCAAGCATAAACGTAAGATTGATGTGTCTATTTTGTTAATCCTAGACATCCTTCTTCTTTTACTTGATATGTAGTATTCCAATATGAACTCTAATAAATCGATTTTACTGGTTGCATCTCTTGCAATAATAGGCGCAATCCTTTTTTCTCTGGTCGCGCTTTCTCCCGCAATTACTTTTGTTCTTGGTGTTGTCTCTTCCGCTCTTGTTTTTAAATTTTTTGGCAGCAAAACGCTAACCGATGATGAGGAGTCAAAACTCTCAACGAAAACACTGTATGTCGGTAACTTGCCATACAAAGCGAATGAAGCTCATGTTCGTGAACTTTTTGCCAAATATGGAGAGGTCTTTGCCGTACGTTTGATGAAAGATAAGCGAACGGGCAAAAGGCGTGGATTTGGCTTTGTTGTGATGGCTTCTGCAAATGTAGATGGTGCTATTTCAGCTTTGAATGAGAAAGACTATATGCAGCGTACATTGAAGGTACGTGTGGCGAATGATCCTAAACATCCTGATGACGATATGTTTGAACAGGAGTAAAACCTAAGTGAGCTAATCGGCTATTGAGCGCGCTTTCTTCCCAAGGAGGTGCGCTTGATAATATCTTGTGTTGTTTGATTTTGCATTGTGGCTCGCTTTTCACACCCAATAGCTCTTGCACACGACGAGCAATAGCTTCTCCGGAATCAACTAGCACGACACTCTTCCCTAATACGGCTTGGATCTCTTCTTTTATTAATGGGAAGTGTGTACAGCCAAGGACCGCCACATCAATACGGTTCACCAAAGGGCTAAGAATCTCTTTTAATTCTGCAAGATCGACAGCTTTGCCCCTCAATTTTTCTTCTGCCATATCCACTAAGCGCGTTGACCCTAGCAATTCAACATTCTTGTCAGATGAGAAATCTCGAATCAAATCGTGAGTGTATTGACGAGTGATAGTCGCTGGGGTAGCAATGAGTCCCACGGCTTTATTTGCCAGTGACGAGGCCGGTTTAATCGCAGGGACAACCCCCACAACTGGTACAGCAAGACAAGAACGCAGCTTGGGTAAGACGATGGTGCTTGCGGTATTACAAGCAATAACGACCAAATCAATGCGCTCTTTCACAACGACATCGCTTACCAAACTAACCACACGCTTAATTAACACCTCTTGATTGAGCTCTCCATAAGGATAAGCTTCATTGTCAAACAGGTAGATGTAGTTTAATTGTGGTAGTTTGGCTTGGACCTCTTGATAAACCGATAACCCACCAACACCAGAGTCAAAGATAAGCACATTAAGCTGAGACGGTTGCGACACTCTGAGCACCTTATAATGAAAACGTTCCGATCATACTCGCTCTTTATCAATTGGCAATGCTCTTGCTCGGTATCTTTGGTGACAAAAACGTTCCCCCAGTTGGAGATGCGTCAACTCTAACTCCAGTGTTCCACCCAAAAAACAGGGCGCATCGGTGACCAGTGTATGAAACTCACCATTTTCGCCACACGGGTCAACCTTTGCTGGTAAAGAATCAATAAACGCTCGTCCATAAGGTTGTCCACAATAGTCTGGCGTGAGGCTGTGACCATCTGTCGTCATCACCATGGTTTGGATGCCGCGATTTATGATCTCTCGCGCAAGAGCGCTACTATCTTCGCCTAACAAGGGCAACACACACTCCCAGCCAGCCGGTTCAATATAGCTTTTGCGATACTGCGCAATACCGTTACAGAACATATCGCCAAAAGCAACGGCGTCTATCTCTAATCCACTTTGTTTTAATGCGCTGATGATGGTCGATTGATAAAGCTCGTTACTTGGAAATACGGCAGGCAGCTCTATTTTGACAACGGGTAATTTTAAAAGTCGTGCTTGTAGCTCAATTACATGCAAAGGGGTGGCTTGAAAGGGCACTTCATCTTCAACATAAGTGGTAAAAATGCCCACCACACAATAACGGCTATCTTCCAGTAATCGCTCTAAAGTGAGGGTTGAATCTTTTCCGCTAGACCAACTGACGATAACGTTCTTTTTCATCATCACACTCGCAAAGTAAAAACCGCCCACAGGCGGTTTCAAAAATTAGAATTGATAAGCAACGTTGAGGTAATAAGCTCGCTCTGGCGCTTTGTAACCAATCGCCGTTTCGTACTGCTCGTTAAATACGTTATCGATTCGGCTGCGAACAATCAGATCATCATTCATCCAGTAGCCAACCGACATATCCCATAAGTTGGTTGCGGAAATGTAGTCGTCACTCATGGGCGATGCTGTTGGAAGATCAAGCCGTTTGCCTGTGTAAGTATAGGTAGCGTTAAACTCAAACTTACCGAGATTCATTGAGCTGATCCATTTATAATTTTGCTTTGCACGACGTGCCAGTTGGACATCGTTATCATCTTTGTGATCTTTAAACTCAGCCACAACCGTATGGTTAACAGGCCCAGTATCAAAGTTCACATCAAACTCTAAGCCTTTAATCCGAGCATCAGTGTTGTCTGAATACCAGTCACCTGAAGAAGAGGCTGGTTTATACCAAATGATGAGGTTATCCACTTTGTTGTCATAAGCCGACAGATTCCATCTTGCAAACGAATAGACACCCGAGATGCCGAGCTCTACATTTTTTGACTCTTCCGGTTGTAAGTCTGGAGTAGTGCTTAAATCTGAATACGTTGGTGCCTTAAAAGCAGTGCCGTAAGTAGCGCGCACAAAATGAGCTTCGTTAAGTTGATACCCAGCCGCCACAGACCAAGTTGTATAATTGTCATACTGATCGTATTCGTCATAGCGAATATTGGATTCCAACACCCAGCGATTGACATATAACCGACCAGAAGCGAACGCACCTTTGGTATCTCGGCTTTCACCCGCTAATTTATGAGCACTGCCACGATTTTTCGCGTCATCGGCAAGGCGTTCACGGCGAGCATCAATACCTGCACCGATTTCCGATGTTGATGTCAGTTGGTAGAGATTGGCCCACTGCAGCTGCGTAAGACTGATATTGGCCTTAGTGCTGGCATTTGCCCGACCTTCCGCCAGTGAATAATCTAAGTTCTCAGTTTGCTGGTAGTTCAAACTGACCAAGCTTTTTAACTGTTCATTGTGATAATTCAGTTGGCCAGTAACGCTTTCATTTTGTGAGTAACCCTGTTTAACCGAACCATAAGAGTCATATTGAGCATCACTGTCAAACCAGCTTGCAGAAACATAGCCAAGCCAATGCTTACTTAATTGATGCTCATAACCAGCTATCAGGTTTTGGCTATCAAAACCATATTGGGTACCGTTTCCCGTCTTTTTAATATCATAGCCATCGGTTTGTTCAAAACCTGTCGCTACTTGGATATGCCCTTGTTCGTTCACATCCGCTTTAGCCACTATATCGGCTTTTTTAGACGCAAGGCTGCCAATGCCCAGCGCTAGTTGTTTAGCATCATCGCCTCGGTGAGAGCGAGTGATAATATTGATCACACCGCCAATCGCATCAGAACCATAAACTGACGCACTCGGACCACGAATAACCTCTAGGCGTTCCACTAAACCAATCGGAAAACGGTTAATCGCCACACCACCTGCAGATGAATTGATACGAATACCATCCACCAATACCAACACATGATCACTGTTCGTTCCGCGCATAAAAATAGACGCATTGTGTCCTCGCCCACCATTTTGGGCGATTTCCACGCCGGGGACTCGGCGTAATACTTCGGTTAATGAGTTGGCTTGATACTGTTCGATCTCTTCACGTGACACAACGGTTACTGAAGAAAGAACTGAGGATTCGATTTGCTCGAAACGGTTAGCCGTCACCACGAGCGACTCTTCAGTGTTTTGAGCATAAGAAGAAAATGAGGCATACGGAAGCAGCGATGCTACAGCCGCCGCTAAAAGGGATTTATTCATATTGTGATCCTAATTCGCGTAAGTCCTACCAAATCAATCAAAAGATGGCATAGATTTGGCTGCTGGCAGGTATTCGGACTTGAGAGCTCTTGACCTACTAACCCGACTTCCCACAGCATTTTCCTGCAGTGTCATATTGGGTGTTCGTTCTCTCTTACCGCTGCGCGTCAGTTCTGGATTCACACCAGATTCCCTTTTCGGCCATCTATACCGCTAGATAGCACCAGCTGAGGGCGATACTATGGCTCTATTGATAATTTGTCTAGTACTGATTGGTGTCAGCTATTTTTGTTAGCTCGCAATTAATGACTAATTCAGGACAAAACTGGACAAGCGCGAGGGATTGAATAAAATCTGCGCTCTTTATTATTTGAATGCACCATACCCAAGCAAAGGTAATACCATGGCGACTCTTGATGTAAACCCACAACACTACCAGCAACAGTTGGCGGAAAAGACCGAGCGTCTGACCCAAATGTTCGCACAATACAACATGCCTCAGTTGGAAGTGTTTGAATCACCAGAGCAGCATTACCGTATGCGTGCAGAATTTCGAGTTTGGCACGAAGGTGATGAGCTTTATTACATCATGTTCAACCAAGAAACGCGTGAAAAATACCGCGTTGACCAGTTTCCTGCGGCCAGTCGTTTAATTAATGATTTGATGCCACTTTTGGTCGATGCACTTAAAGGCAGCGACTCACTGCGTCGTAAACTTTTCCAAGTCGATTTTCTCTCCACTCTTAGTGGTGAAGTACTGGTTTCTCTGCTTTATCATCGCCAACTCGATGAAGAATGGATAACCCAAGCAAAAGCATTAAAACAGCGTCTCAATGATGAGGGATTCAACCTCAATTTGATTGGCCGTGCACGTAAAATGAAAGTCGTGCTCGATCGAGATTTTGTGATTGAGAAACTGAACGTACATGGTCAAAGTTACATTTATCAACAAGTGGAAAACAGCTTTACTCAACCAAATGGTACTGTCGCACAAAAAATGTTGGAATGGGCCGTTGACTGCACGCAAGAGAGCCAAGGCGATTTATTGGAGCTCTACTGTGGGAATGGTAACTTTTCACTGGCATTGGCGAAAAATTTCGAGCGAGTGCTCGCAACCGAATTAGCCAAACCTTCTGTTGATTCCGCGCAATACAACATTGCGGCGAATAAAATAGACAATGTGCAAATCATCCGCATGTCTGCCGAAGAATTTACTCAAGCGATGGAAGGTCAACGTGAGTTTCGCCGTTTGCAACAGGCTGGAGTTGATCTCAAAAGCTATCGTTGCAACACCATTTTTGTTGACCCACCGCGCTCGGGTATGGATATCGATACCTGCAAAATGGTGCAAGGCTACGAGCGGATTGTGTATATCTCCTGCAACCCAGAAACCTTAAAAGAGAATTTAGACACTCTATGTGAAACACACAAAGTGACTCGTTTCGCTCTATTCGACCAATTTCCTTACACCCACCACATGGAAGCAGGTGTGATGCTGGAGAAGATTAAATAAGACTTTTAATCGGTATTTAAATTTCGATTTAATCGGCTTTCACGCATTCGTACTGACAACATTACCTATCATGCTGCTCGCTCTGACTAACGGTTTAATCAGAGCGGGCGATGCAGAGCCCATACGATAACCGTTGAGATCACCGCTTACCTTCTGCCCCCAATGCAGAATCTTTGCATACTCACCCAATTCTACAATCAGTAGAACCTGCGCACCGGTTAATTCAATCAATGGTTATCTGTCATTTTGTCTGACTTTGAAGCAGGAAATCACATCACAATAAATAGAACAAAATAATCGGTGAGCCAAACTAAATGCATGGGAACGTTTACAGATTGATTTTGATATAAACGTCAGATCCAAAGCCAATCTCATCAAGGAAAGTTCATCACTCGCCGTTAAAACTGCTTAAAAACACATTCAAGAGAGGATGATCACACGAAAGAAGAATAAATCCGTTATTACTATGAAAATGTAAACTCCACAATGGAAACGTTTCCACATTTTATTTACACTGAGTAGCAAGCTAGGACTCAAAAAATAAAACGATTAGCTACTTTATGTATGGCACTGTTTTTGGCCGCGTTAGCGTCGATTACCAGAGCAAAAAAGTCATCCATTACGGTATTCACTACCGTAGCGCAACACGGTTAGAAACAAAAAATCAAGTAGGAAAACCATGAAGGCATTTTCAGATATTCTCCAACGACGTGACTGGGAAACCCCGCAATCAGTGAATATTCACTGCTTAAAAGCACATAGCCCACTTTCCAGTTACCGAGATATTGACCATGCCCGTGACGGCGTTTACGCCCAACGTCAATCGCTGAATGGCCAATGGAAATTCAAAGTGTTCGACTCGCCAGAACAAGTCGAAGGCGAGTTTATTCAAACCAAATTCAATGATACGAACTGGGATGAAATAACGGTTCCTTCCAACTGGCAGCTACAAGGCTACGACAAACCAATTTACACCAACGTAAAATACCCGTTTGAAGTAAACCCTCCATTCGTGCCCGCCGAAAACCCGACAGGTTGTTACCGCACTACGATTTCCCGCTCAGAAGCCGATCTTGCCAATACCCAGCGCATCATCTTCGATGGTGTGAACTCAGCATTCCACCTATGGTGCAACGGCACTTGGGTGGGATACAGCCAAGATAGCCGTTTGCCTTCCGAATTCGACTTATCGCCCTACCTAGTGGCTGGCGAGAATACACTTGCCGTGATGGTGATGCGTTGGTGTGATGGCTGCTACCTAGAAGACCAAGACATGTGGTGGCTAAGTGGTATTTTCCGCGACGTAACTTTGCTTTCTAAACCGCAATACTGCATTGAAGATGTATTCGTCACGCCAGATTTGGATGCGTGTTATCGCGATGGTTCACTATCAATCGTGACGCACATTTCAGCGCCAGATTGTTACCAAGTGCAAGTGCAGCTCTTTGATGGTGAATGCGCAGTGACTGAGCCGCGAATTGATCGCCCGCACAACCGCCGTATTGACGAGCGAGGCACATACGATGACGTGGTATTTCAAACATTGCACGTGCGTGAGCCAAACAAATGGAGCGCAGAAACCCCCAATCTATACCGCCTAGTCATTTCCCTATTAGATGAAAACGGCATGCATCTGGAGAGTGAAGCCTATCATGTGGGCTTTCGCAAAGTGGAAATCACTGATGGTCAGTTGAAACTCAACGGCAAGCCTTTGCTGATCCGTGGCGTTAATCGTCACGAGCATCACCCAGATCTTGGACATGTGATGACAGAAGAAGACATGATCCGCGATATCTGTTTGATGAAGCAATACAATTTCAACGCGGTACGTACAGCGCACTACCCAAATCACCCTCGTTGGTACGAACTGTGTGACCAATACGGCTTGTACGTGTGCGATGAAGCGAACATCGAAACCCATGGCATGCAGCCGATGAATCGCCTTTCGAGCAATCCACAATGGACGCACGCATACATGAGCCGCTACACCCAAATGGTGATGCGCGATAAAAACCATCCTTCTATCATCATCTGGTCTTTGGGTAACGAGTCTGGCCACGGCAGCAACCACAATGCGATGTACGCTTGGTCGAAAAACTACGATCCGTCGCGCCCTGTTCAATATGAAGGTGGCGGTGCCAATACCGCAGCAACCGACATCATTGCGCCTATGTACGCCCGTGTGAATACAACGATTGCAGATGAAGCAGTACCAAAATGGCCAATCAAAAAATGGATTTCTCTACCCAACGAAACTCGCCCACTGATCTTATGTGAATACGCCCACGCAATGGGTAACAGTTTGGGGAGTTTTAATGAATATTGGCATGCATTCCGCGAGTTTCCTCGCCTTCAAGGCGGCTTTATCTGGGATTGGGTAGACCAAGGCTTGAGCCAATGGGACGAGAACGGCCAACACTTCTGGGCTTACGGTGGCGATTTTGGTGATAAAATCAATGACCGCCAGTTCTGCATCAACGGGTTGATCTTCCCAGATCGCACTGTGCATCCAACATTGGAAGAAGCCAAATACTGCCAGCGTATGATTCGCGTGTCGCTGCAAGAACAAGTGAAAGGATTCTGTCATCTATTAGTAACTAACGAAAACCTATTTCGTGCAACGGACAACGAGCAATTGAACTGGTCACTTTTGGAAGATGGCAAATTGATTCAATCTGGCTCAGTGGTGCTGAACATCAAAGCCGATAGCCAAGCAACCGTAGAGATTGCTTTTGAATTTACACCTAAAGCAGAAGCGCGATACCACTTGAATACTGACATCACCTTAGTGGCTGAAACACTTTGGGCACCCGCGGGACATGTGAGCGCTTCTGAGCAATTTGCGCTACGCAATACCGCAGGTCTCGCCATGCCTAAATTGGAAACGCAACCAGCCCCAGCGATAAGCCAGCAAAAATGCATGATCGTAGTCACCAGCCTAGATGAGAAGCATCAATGGTGCTGGGATAGTCAAACAGGCTTGATGATTGATTGGCAAGTCGATGGCAAAGCGCAAATGCTGGCGGCACCGCAAGATAACTTCTTCCGTGCGCCACTGGATAACGATATTGGTGTGAGTGAAGTGGATAACGTAGATCCAAACGCTTGGGTATGTCGTTGGGATATGGCTGGCATTGGCCAATGGAAACGCGAATGTGTCAGTTGCCATGGCGACATGTTGGCGCATGCCGTGCAAGTAACATCAACTTTCGCTTACCAATTCAACGGCGCCGTGCAAGCCATCACCACTTGGACGCATACGCTGAAAAACAGTGGCGAAATGCAGCTGACCGTTGATGTAACACTTGCCGATGATCTACCACCCATGCCACGTATCGGCTTGGAGCTACAATTGCCATTGCATGAACAGAGTACACCAATCACTTGGCAAGGTTTAGGTCCGTTTGAGAACTACCCAGACCGCCTATCTGCAGCACGTTTTGGCTTGCACACGCAAACGCTAGAAGAGATGCACACTCAGTACATTTTCCCAACCGACAGTGGCTTACGTTGTGGAACTCAATGGCTGCAAGTGAATGAACTGGCGATATCTGGCGATTTCCAATTTAGTGTCAGTCAATATACTCAACAGACGCTGGCAAAAGCAAAACACACCTGTGATTTAATGGCAGAAAAAACCATTTATGTGCGCCTAGACCATCAGCACATGGGCGTGGGTGGTGATGATTCTTGGAGCCCTAGTGTGCACAAAGAATTCCAGCTAACTGGCAACAATTACGTTTACCGAATATCGTTCAAAGCAATTTCGCATCGTATTTAAAAACGCACCGATAACGGCTATCGCCACTTACAACGATTACGTGGCAGCGGGATGCATGACGCTACGACAAGAAAACGGCGTCCACATCCCTGTGATATGTCTTTGATAGGCTTGGATGACTGTCACATCGCACGCTATATCTACCTAGTCATTGATGACTTAGTCGGCGCGATGGCGACCAAGAAAACCCAATTTTCTTCCAACCCAGAGTAGCAACAACAGCAGTACGAGAATGGCGAAAAAGTTAGAACCAGAATCTGGATACTGTGCTTTGATAAATGCCGAATGACCAAAAGCACCGACAAAGAAACAGGCAAGCGCTACCAATGGAAGATCTTCCGCCACCGGATGGCGCAAATATTCTTGATACAACGCCTGCACAGAAAGCACTAATGCAATCAGTGGGAAAATGGAGAACGGAACTTGGCTAATGGTTACCCAAGACAATAAGGCATCGCCGCACATACCTGCGATGAGCGCTAGCACAAGTGTTTTTCTTTCCGAACCACGATGGGTTGTGTTGTTTTCATTCGACATTACTCTATCCCCCCTTTGAGCCGATTACGTTCACGTTCTTTGCGATACCAAAATGCCCCTTTGGCTAGCATTCGCAACTGCATGATCAAACGTTCAGCAAGCTCATCTCGCTCACGTCGATCTAAATCTAAAGCTTCAGCGCCGGAGCTGAACACCAAAATAACGGAAGCTTCGGCCTGAGTTAATGCCTCGTCACGACCCATGCCTGTCGTCATCAAATACTCTGTGAGCTCTGCGGAAAAGTGCTGTATTTCTCGCACTACTGCGGCACGAAACTCGCAAGAAGTACCTGAGCGTTCTCGCAGTAATAGGCGAAACACATTGGGACTACTTTCAATAAATTCCATGAAGGTTTCAACCGACGTACGAATCACACTGCCCTCTTTGACAATGCGCTGCCGTGCTTGGCGCATCAATTGGCGCAGCAGTAAACCGCCTTCGTCAACCATGGTTAAACCCAACTCATCCATATCTTTAAAATGTCGATAGAATGAGGTGGGCGCAATCCCCGCCTCGCGGGCCACTTCTCGTAAACTTAAGTTAGAAAAACTCCGATCGGCACTTAATTGGCTAAATGCTGCATCAATCAATGAACGACGTGTTTTTTCTTTTTGTAATGCGCGAATTCCCATCGATTTCATATTAAGTCGCTTCTCTTTTACTATCTGAGCCATACTATAACGTGATTGAGCACGTTGTCTAAGCCACAACATCGCCTCTTTGGACAAAGTGACCAATTAAACAGTCACCTAACCTAATTTCAATCACTCGCCACAGTAAGATGGGCAAAGCAATAGCATAAAGTGGCATTTTCACCTCTCGAGCGTGATCCTCTCCACTCTCTGATGGCAACATCGTTTACCGCACTGATGGATCAGTTAAAATCTCGCTACAGCAATGTTAAACAAATACAACAAGGAATAGAGTATGGCGAACCAAAACCACTTCGATGTCATCGTAATTGGTAGCGGCCCGGGCGGAGAAGGCGCCGCAATGGGTTTGACTAAAGCGGGGTTTAATGTCGCCATTATCGAAAAAGAGAATAGTGTTGGCGGAGGTTGTACCCATTGGGGCACTATTCCCTCCAAGGCGTTACGCCATGCGGTCAGCCGCATCATCGAATTCAACAGTAACCCGCTATTTTGTAAAAACAACACCAGTATTCATCTCACTTTCTCTGATATTTTAGGCCATGCTAAATCTGTGATTGATAAACAGACTCGCTTGCGCCAAGGCTTTTACGATCGCAATCAGTGTACGCTGATTTTTGGTAAAGCTAAGTTTACCCACAAAAATACCGTGGCGGTTACGCACGCTGACGGCAGCATCGAAAAATACAGCGCCGACAAATTTGTGATTGCGACTGGCTCACGCCCTTATCAACCTGATGATGTTGATTTTACTCATGAACGAGTTTATGACAGCGATTCGATTCTCTCGCTTAAACACGATCCTCGCCACATCATCATTTATGGCGCAGGCGTCATTGGTTGCGAATACGCTTCGATTTTCCGCGGCTTAGGGGTCAAAACCGACCTCATCAATACCCGCGACCGCTTGCTGTCGTTTCTGGATAACGAAACGTCTGATGCACTCTCGTACCATTTTTGGAACAGCGGCATTGTGATTCGTAATGATGAAACCCATGAAAAGATTGAAGGCACTGACGATGGTGTGATCGTTCACTTGCAATCGGGCAAAAAAATGAAAGCCGACTGTATCTTGTATGCCAATGGACGCACGGGCAACACTGACAAATTGAACCTCAAAGCGGTGGGCCTGAATGCCGACTCACGTGGCCAACTGGCCGTCAATCGTAACTATCAAACCTCGGTGGAGCACATCTACGCGGTCGGTGATGTCATTGGCTACCCAAGCCTTGCGAGCGCAGCCTATGATCAAGGTCGATTTGTCGCTCAAGCGATTGCTCATGGTCAAGCGCAAGGGCACTTAATTGATGACATTCCAACTGGGATTTACACCATTCCTGAAATCAGTTCAGTGGGCAAAACAGAGCAAGAACTCACCGCGGCCAAAATTCCGTATGAGGTTGGCCGCTCTTCGTTTAAACACCTCGCACGGGCGCAAATTTCTGGCAAAGATATCGGCAGCTTGAAAATTTTGTTTCACCGAGAGACAAAAGAAATTTTAGGTATTCATGTGTTTGGAGAACGCGCGGCTGAAATCATCCACATCGGACAAGCAATTATGGAGCAAAAAGGCGCAGCCAATACCCTCGAATATTTCGTCAATACCACCTTCAATTATCCAACCATGGCCGAAGCCTACCGCGTGGCGGCGTTAAATGGCCTGAATCGATTGTTCTAATCATCGACCTAATTCTGCCTATTAATGGAAAGAAAGCCGCCAACGAGTGCGGCTTTCTTTTTGGTAACCTAGTGAGTGGAGTGCTTAGGGATAGGTTCGGTGATCAAGTGAGAAAAACACCGCGTCGCCATTGTGAGATAAATAGCACACCTAAACTGATGCCGCGCATTGCCATAAAGCTGAGCATCGCCATCCACAGGGCGTGATTACCCAAAGACTGAGCCAGATAGAAAACGCTGAAAAAACTGCACATCGCGACAAACATGCTGTTGCGCATCTCTTTACCTTTGGTCGCGCCGATAAAAATACCATCCAATAAAAAACACCACATCGCGGTTAACGGCATCGCCACCAGCCACGGTAGATAACGGTTAGCCGCTTGCTGAACTGCGTTAATGTCAGTGATCAGCGTGATCAACGCCGATCCCCACACCGCAAACATCACCGTTAACGCTAAACAGATTAGCGCACTCCAGAAAAAACTGCCGATCAGAGCACTTTTGAGCTGCGTCTCACTTTTTGCACCAATCGCTTTGCCAACCATGGCCTCCATCGCATAAGCAAAACCATCCATGCCATAGGAGATCATCATCAAAAAACTCATTAAGACAGCGTTAGCCGCCACAGTTTGATCGCCAAAGGCCGCCCCTTGAAAGGTCATAAAGCTAAACGCCGCCTGCAAACAGAGTGAACGCAGGAAAATATCGCGATTCAATTTCACAAAGCGGCTAAGACCTTGTGTCACTAAAACACCTAGCTGCAGTGGCGAAGGGAGTTGATGCCGCCACCAATAGCGCCAAATACACAGTAAACCAAAGCTCATGCCCGCATAATCAGCGATAACCGACGCCAGCGCAGCACCTTCCACTTTCCAGCCGAAACCCAACACAAACAGAATGTCCAACGCGATGTTGGTTAAGTTAGTGATGATTACCATCCACATTGGCGCTTTGGCATTTTGCGTGGCTAACAGCCAGCCGAGCAGTACAAAGTTGGCCAATGCGGCGGGCGCACTCCACGCTCGAATCACAAAATACTGCAACCCATATTGCTTTACTTGCTCACTGGCACTGCTGGCTGAAAAAATCGCATCGCCAATCCATCGATGCAGAATCAAAAACAACAACGCAAATGCCAGTGCCATCAAGAGCCCTTGCAACAAGACTAACGCCAGTTTTTGTGGCGACTGTTCACCGTATGCTTGCGCCGCAAGGCCTGTGGTCGACATTCTTAAAAAGCCGAGTAACCAGAAAGTGACACTGACTACCGTACCGCCAAGCGCCACTCCACCTAAATACCAAGCGTGTTCCAGATGACCAATCACCGCCGCATCAACTAAACCTAACAGCGGTACGGTAATATTGGACAGCACCATAGGTATCGCCAGTAGCAACACTTGTCGATGTACGGAACGGTTCGATAACGTTTGTAAAATAGATTGCAACACGTTGACCTCTCATGGGGGAGAGCAAAGTGTAGCGGAGTGATAGGAGGACGGCTAGCGGTTACTTACCAACGGACATAAACTAAAACGGGTGTTAAGCGCAGCTTGTAAACCATCACCTTACTTAACCAACGTTGCCATAATTTCCAGCGGCCACAATGTTGATCGAGCGGTGAAAACGTTTTTGCCGACGAAGCCCAAGGTAAGACACTGAGTACCGCTTCGGTTGGATTAGCAAAACCATGTCCGTAATGGCCTGAGCCCATTTTCTGACCTAAAGCGGAAGCAGTTTTGTCTCCAGCCAGCATTAAACAAGCCGCCGCATTAGAAAAATGCAAACCCAATGCGCGGATAAAATAGGTGAGTTGCTGCACCGTACAATCTAATAACGCATGCTCACAAACGATTAAAACGGCTGAGGATTCCGCAATAGGCAATGCATCCAACCACTGAAGATCATCGACACTGCCACACACATGTTGATAACGCTCACTGCGATGAAACAATTTCTGCCGCCACAGCAGGTTTTCGGTGATATCGAGTTCTATCCAATGGCAACGCCCGTTATCTACCCGATAAAAACGGGTATCTAACCCTGCACCGACATTAATGATCCATCCATCAGGGTTACGCTCAATAAACGCGCGCACTTGTTGATCGCACAATTGCGTTAAGGTCGCATGCAGCAATTGTTTTTGATCGATATCACCGCTTAAACATTCGGGGGCTAAGTGACAGCTCTGGCAGGCCTTTGCAGCGATCGGATCATACACTAACCCGTTATCAACCAAACTTTCGCGGCTACGAAACCACAACGGTTGAACTAAATTGGTTGGAATATGATGACGTGGGGTTAGTGAATGTTTATCGGTAGGCATTACCATCTTCCTTATGTCGCAACTCGATGTAACAACAAAGAAGATGATAATGAATATCAGTTAGAATGACAAGTTATTGAGAATAGATCTCAATAATAAATTACATCCAATCGGTATTGCGAATAATGCCGACGGCCACACCTTCAATGGTGAGCTGCTGAGATTTAAGATCCACTTCAATCGGTGAGAACGCTTCATTCTCTGCGTGCAATAACACGGTAGAGCCTTTGCGTTCTAGACGTTTTACCGTCACATCATCTTCAACACGCGCCACCACCACTTGCCCATTACGCACATCTTGTGTTTTGTGCACCGCGAGTAAGTCACCGTCCATAATGCCAATATCTTTCATACTTTCGCCTTGCACACGCAGTAAGAAATCCGCTTGAGGGCGAAACATAGTGGGATCCACTTGGTAATGCGCTTCGACATGCTCTTGCGCCAAAATAGGCTCTCCCGCCGCGACTCGACCAATTAAAGGCAGGCCAAGATCTTCTGGCTCATTGGCAGCTTCAAGTAAGATACGCAACCCACGAGAGGCACCCGGAATAATTTCAATCGCTTGTTTACGAGCCAGTGCTTTTAAATGCTCTTCTGCGGCATTGGCGGAACGAAAACCCAGCTCGCGTGCAATTTCAGCGCGAGTCGGTGGCATTCCGGTTTCGTCGATCTTACTGCGGATAAGATCAAATACTTGTTGCTGGCGGGGCGTTAACGGCTTCATATCTCACCTGTCTGTTTATACAGTTAACTGTGAGTATATCCAGTAATCGAATAAATGGAAGAGCGGACGCTTATTTTTTGGCTATTTATGTAGGCGAGAGTTTCACTGAAACTTTTTCCAGTAACTTGAAACTCATAATCAGATGACTTACGTATACAGCAGAATTGTTCGAAGAATGAGTATACAGAAGTGAAGTAGAAATGAATGTAAGCTATGCATACGGATTTGACTATCGAAATACAGCAGTTGATGTCAGCTTCATCCCCCTGTTCTGGACAAGTGGATTAACGGAAAACATATGTTGCTCTCAGTCAACGCCAAGGCTAAGCTTAAATATACGTCAACGTAGTGAAAAACTACGAACAACTTAGGGCTAATGAATTTTGATCAGATGTAAGTATAAAAATTAAGTATTATTAATCTAAATTTACTTCATTCACGACGTAGAACAACACTTCTGCTACTTTTCTATTTCCTCCACATAATAAATTCTCGTTAATTTTCTTATTGGTTATTATTTTGAAGTAGCTGAACAGCTTCTCCATAGAACTATCTGTTTCTAGAAAATATTCCATTGTACTAGCCATTAATTGAGAAAAATCCGACTTAAAGTTTTCTATATCTTCAAAATCCAAAGAAAGATTTCGTATACCTCGATGAGCTTCAACTTCTTCCAACTCTGAAGGTAACAAACCAAACCCCATACATTTTGAATAGTTTCTATAATTTCTCGAACTTTCTAGTAGTTTCATAGAAAAACAAGATACCAGCAGAAGCTCTTTATCCTTGAAAACTGACATGTTTTTTAACCTAACTAAAGGTTTTCTTAGGTACTCTTCGCTCATTCCGCCATAAATTAATGCCGGTGTGCTGTGCCCAATAAAAACGACTTTAGAACCCTTTGGTATCTCTTCAATCAATTTATATGCAGTCTTGTAACCGTCATCACTTGCATTACACTTTATTAGAGTTACAGAACCATCTTCAATAAATGTAGAAATTTTTTCTATAACTGAATTCATAAAATAGACTGAAGGATCATCTGGGAAAATCAAATATTTCATATTACTTATTTAACTCCAAAATATGAGCATATGTCAGTTCAGCCATATACTTCTGAAACTCCTTTCCATGATAAGTATCACTGTCAATTTCATTAGCTATTTCACCAAGCTTTTTTCCACTAAAATTCGGATATATATTTTTAAATTCTCTGTCCGCCTCTTGCTCTAATAGACATTTAAAGTATTCTGAAGCAGAAAAGTTATCTGCGACTTTTTTAACCAGCGCTGATAATTCGTCAACCAAATCATCACGCTTATAAAAAGCATGGATATTCAATTTTATAAGTTTAATTAATTCATTATTATTAATAATATGTTCCTTAAACTTATCCTCCTCCCCAGAATAACAAACAAATTTTGCATTTCTGAATTTAAACCCAGAAGACCTTGAGTTATTAATAACCCATCTAATGAGATCGTAACCATTTAATTTCTCGCTAGAAAAACTAAAATCGCACGCAACAATATCATATTTCTCATTTTTATAGTTATCATTTATATGATTTTTAATTTTATCAAAGTCTATTTCAAGCTTACCTCCCATTTGTGATTTAAAAATAAAATCCTGAGGATTAATCACATCCACTGAAATATCAAACCCTACACGCCTTAACTTACCTCTGATATTTTCAATAGTTTGACTTATATCTCCATCATCAAGCATTAATATTTTTTTTAAAATCATTTAAATTCCACCCTAAAACTTGCACCAGAAAGCCACTCTCCATTTCCAATAAATTCTACTGTAGCACCCATTTCTTTTAAGAGAGTCCGAGAATAATACAAACCGATACCAGAACCAGAGAAACCTTCTGGTGGAGTATCCCTAACACCTAAATTGAATACTTCGTCAGGAGTCTGAGAAAAAAGATCAGACATGCCATAACCATCATCTGAAATAATCAAATATAATTTTCCATTTTCTATATAGAATCTAAACTCTACTTTTTCAGCCCCCCACTTACTAGAATTGGAAAGAAAATTATCCAATACAATAGACAAATTTAATACACTTACACTGCGCAGAAATACCAAATCACCTCCTAATGTAACAACTTGCAAGCTATTACTTCCCGTTGAGTTAGCATAAATTTCCACATATTCTTTAATATATTGAACTATATCTACACTTCTAATATCTATATCTTGATCAAAGCCAGAACGGGTTGCTATTTCAGCCATTTTTAAACTTTTAAGTGCATAAAGTTTAATGGCTCCAAGTTTTGCAATAATTTCATCTTTTGTTAATTCTTCGTATTCAACACTTTCTATAAGTGAATCTATACCTTCTTTTATCTCAATATTATTAATTTTTATTGTATGGACAAGACCATCAGCATCTTCACTTAAAGTTCTTCTCGTTGCTAAAAGATACGCTTGTTTCTTTTTTTCTATTTTTAGCGTATTTTCAACTTGTTTTGTTTTAACTTCAGCCTTTTCAAATCGTTCATTAGCTTCATTTACTCTATTTTGGCTAACTTCAAGCAACTTTTTAACCACACCTTTCTCTTTAGGAGATAATTCTTCAAGTGCTTTATTTTTTGTTGCCTCTATAAAATCACTTATAAAACTACGATGCTTCTCATCATTTATAGCTTGTACTCTAGAAATAACATCTTCATTTATATTTAAATCTGTTACATTAAAATGTGAGTTTTTAATGTTTTCTGTAGCCTTTCTTACAGATTCTGAAGATAATTTTTTAACAGTAAATCTGTTAGGGTCTCGGATTAGATCTTCACTAGAAACTGACTTATATTCTCCCTTCTTATCTATAAGCCTATTCCAATCGGTTCCTTTCACAACAAAATTTTCAAGCTGCCTAATTATAGTAGTAACGTAGCCATATTCTTCCTTTTCATTTGATAATATAGCTTTCTCGTTAACGTCATATGCCACTAATTCATAATAGGCCTGATTATGCGCAAGACCTTCTCTACTTGTTATGACAGAAAAACTATCATTTCTATCTATAATTTCTATTTTACCAATAATATCTCGAGTGCCTAAATTCCTAGAAGTCCCTTGGGATTTTCTTTGATCCAGTCCCAACCAGTCATTTTTTTCATTACCATAAGGCGATATTCTAAATGAATTATAGAATAAAAATACAGAACCATAAACGTTTGGCTGAACCCCAAAACTTCTAGTGAAATAAGATTTTGACAATGTATCTAAGTAATGAATTTCAACCGAAACATTTCGTAATGATTCATACGGATTTAATGCTGTATATTCATATACAACCTCACCTTGAAAATACAGCTTAGTTTTTATCTCTCTGCCTAAATCATCGATATCAGATTTTATATAGGTTGTTTTAAATGATAATTTGTTCAAGATATTATTGTTAATATCTTTATTCGACCTGGATTTAAGATATTTATCTTTAAATTGAAGATTGGTTTTGAAATGAACGATAAAAGATTGATCTAGAACTGGTGAAAATTTCTCTATTTCTGATAATAGTTTTTTTAACTTTTGTTCACTCCATATGTTTCTTAACTTCTTTATAAATAAAACCGTACCATGCTTAAAATCCACCTCATCAATATCATTTAAGAATTCACTTTCTTCTAAAAATTCTATTCTCAAAGGGACACTTGATATTTCATCATGCTGACCTTTATTTTCAAACTTTGTCCAGTCTATAACTAGTTTTAAATATTCGCCATCCTGAGATTTGGTATATAATTCAAGAGTTGTTCCCAATCTATCACAGCTAAATCTCCCTACACCTTTATTACCTGCATATTGTGTGTTTTTAATTCCTTTTTTTTCCGAGTATGCAATGTTTAGCCACTTATTTTTAATGTTTTCTTTTGACATGCCAATGCCGTAATCTTTAATCACTATAGTTGGCTCAGGAATTAACCCTTCAAGCATATCTTTAGATCTAATAACATCGTTAAACTCTAAAATCACTTTAGATGAAAAAGCATCTTTAGAGTTTTTAATTAATTCAATAATCGCGACATTATCATTGTATATTAGACCTCTACCAACAATATCTTTCACACCAGCGTTCGCAATAAAATTAACATTTAAACTTTCACTGTTATTATCATTGATATCTAATTTTTTATTTATATCGTCATTAATAAGCATAACTATTTCCCGAAATCTTTTATGATCAGCCCCAAAACTTCAGCTAATAATGGTGGTACTGCATTCCCAACCTGAGTATACCTAGGGCATTCTTGAGTCCGCCGTTCTCCGCCTGTAGTGTACTTACCTATAATATCAAAAGTATCAGGAAACGATTGAATCCTAGCCATTTCTCGTACCGTTAAAATCCTTGGTTCACTATAATGAAGTAAGTCATCGGGTAACGTTGTAAGTGTTTTTGATGGTTCATCGGCATTTAGAACAGTTATAGCTTGTTTTTTTGTACCTATTTCCAAACGCATTTGGTTACTTAAACTAACACCAGGTTTACAAATCTCCTGTATCTTTGTGAATTTATCTATCGTGCTTGGTTTATGCCTAGCTAAACGCAGACTATTAGGTTTTGAATTACCAGCACCTTTCCTTATAACTCGAAGGTATTTCGAAGACTTTGATGGCAATTTATAATCAACTTGCTTAAACCCACTTTCATCATTCCCCGAGTGATGAATAATACCATTAGTGTTTACTAGTAAATCACCAATTGCATCACTAACTTTTACGGGCCGTAAAGGCAGTTTTTTTCGATTCAAAAAATCTCGTCTACTATGATAAATAGCTTCAAAAGGGTCTACAAAATCATACCCCACTAACTCTGATTTAATGCCGATCATGATAAAACGAGTTCGTTTTTGAGGTACCCCAAAATCTGAGCTACATAGAAAGCCAGAAAAGACTTTGTAGCCTAGCTTTTCAAGTTTAGCTTTCACTATCATGGAATGCGGTTTTTTAGTTTTTTTTCCTTCAGGTGCTTTGAATGAAGCATTAAATCCACGGACATTCTCTAGTAAAAGGTACTTAGGTGAGACTATTTCAACCATTTTGATGTATTCGTCTGAAAGCTTGTTTCTTGGGTCCTTTGCATTCCTTCTCCCCGCAAGTGAAAACCCCTGACAAGGTGGCCCACCAGCAATCAAATCAACCTGACCTTTTAATGCAGATAGCTGTGGTGGATAATTTTCAAGGAGGTTTTGGATTGTTGTGGCTTCTTTAGGTAACCATTCTGGCCAATCAAAATGCGCATGCTTTCCATCAATTAAGTTGTGCTTAAAAGTAGAAAATGCCATTGAATCTTTTTCTACAGCGAAAAGCCCCTGCCATCCTGCGTTTCCAAGACCTAAGGAAAGTCCGCCACATCCGGAGAAAATATCAATATAGGTTGCTTTCTGTGGTAAGTCTGACTTACATGACATTTAGAAAATACTCTTAAGTCTTAACTGCATATGTATAGTATTATTCTAATGATAATCTGGCAAAAAACCAGGACTAAAAGGTTGTAGCTTTGTGAGATAGCGAAGAATTATCTCCACTTAAAATTAAGAGTCTATCAATCGACCGACATCCGATCTGATAAGCTCGGAAGACATTAAAAAGAAACCGCGTTACTTCGACATGACGAGCAACCGAGATGCTGGAGTGATTTTTGAAGCGATAACTGGGTCCAACATTCAGATATTTGCTTTAGAAAATTCAAGACTGAAACTATCAGACTTGTTTTTCAATAGAGAGCAAATTCTTAACGCTCTGGATGACATGTTTTCTCAATAGTTTCTAAACTTATATCCGAAGACAACAATGAAAGAGATATGTGGCTTTAACGAGGTTCAGTATTACGCATTCAGAGAGCTTTTCCATGAAAAGCTGGTACTTCAACATAAGTACATAGCGACTATTTTTCAACGACAATGTCCTTCTGAACCAATGGTGTATGCTCCGTGATTTAGATATCACAGAAGCAATCACTAAACTCAACACGTTAGGCATTAGCTATCAGCACCCATCACTGCTAAAAGACGGCATTCTATTATCCCAATAATCTAACCCCCTTCTCTAATCAAAATAGCCGCTCGTCCATAAATCCAGCACCCTGCTGGGTTTGTTAACATTTGTTTATATCTTTGCATATATTCTTATATGACCTAACGTTAGCTGCAATTTGTAATAAGTTGCAGCCTAAATCGTGCCATTTCTCTACATTTTCCTATAAGGCAAATTTCAGTCTTAGCCGAAAAAACTAAGCAGAGTTCTAGTGCTAAACTGGAGAATGCTAGTTAACAAATTGATTTTAATTAATAAAAAATTTCATTCTTAACTGTTACCTACATTTACAAAAAATGCCGCAATCGACCGATAAATACCTTACCGATTCACTCACTGCGCTCGCAAGTGATGCTGTTTTACTAAACAATAATGATTAAAAGGTTTGACCAGTTTCTGGTATCCTTGCGGCTCAAAAATAGCTAGCCGCTTCGGCGCATATCGATTTCTCTGAGTATCAACTCACAGGGAAATGGACATGCGCTTAAGCATATTGAAATATTCTTGAGGCGACGACCTTTATGTCTTCTGGACACTCATTATCTCGTTCACTACTAAAATTACCTTTGTCTGCGTTGGTCAAAGGCACGGCGATCCCTTCTAATCCAATAGAAGACCACGGCATTGATATTCACAAGCCGATTGTTTACGCCTTACCTTTTCGCTCAAGTGTTGATTTGCTCACCTTGCAAACTCACGCCAAAGAACTGGGTTTACCTGATCCGCTGCAACCACTTGAGCTAAACGGCAAAAGTTTTGCCCGTTATGTTTTCATCTCGGCGCGCCCAACCTTGATGCGCAATGATCAGCACGTTCCTAGTGACTCTATCGCTCTTTTTTCTGAACTGCTTGAGCTACATAAGTTTGATACGGAATTGGACGTTCAAATGATCCCAGCGACGGTGCTTTGGGGACGTAAACCAGGTAAAGAGGGGCAAGAGAAACCCTATCTCCAAGCCTTAAATGGCCCACAAAAAGCACTCGCGGTAATTTTTGCTGGACGCGATTGCATGGTGCGCTTTAGCCCCGTCGTTTCACTGCGCTATATGGCTGATTCACACGGCACCGACGAATCTATCGCGCATAAATTGGCACGAGTGGCTCGTATTCATTTCTCTCGCCAAAAGCTGGCAGCTTCTGGGCCAAATTTGCCCAATCGCCAAGCGCTGTTTAACCGCCTAATTAAATCACAAGCGATTGAAAAAGCGATTGAAGATCAAGCGAAAGCCAACAATATCTCCCTCGAAAAAGCGCGCAAAGAAGCGCATGACATCATGGATGAGATTGCCGCTGATTTCTCTTACTCCTTAATCAAGAAAGGAGAGCGCATACTGGGCTGGTTATGGAACCGCATTTACCAAGGGCTTAATATAAATAATGCCGCCACCGTGCGTCGCCTTGCGCAAGATGGACACGAGATTGTCTATGTCCCTTGCCACCGCAGCCATATGGATTATCTCTTACTTTCTTATGTGCTGTATCGCGAAGGTATGGTGCCACCGCATATTGCCGCCGGAATCAACTTGAATTTTTTCCCAGCAGGTCCGATTTTCCGCCGTGGCGGCGCATTCTTCATTCGTCGCAGCTTTAAAGGCAATAAGCTCTATTCGACCATTTTCCGCGAATATCTGGCCGAGCTATTTGCCAAAGGCTATTCAGTTGAATATTTCAGCGAAGGTGGCCGTTCACGCACTGGCCGTTTACTGCCAGCGAAAACAGGCATGCTGGCGATGACCATCCAAGCCATGTTGCGCGGCCTTAACCGCCCGGTGACCCTCGTTCCAGTTTATATCGGTTATGAACATGTGATGGAAGTAAGCACTTACGCCAAAGAGCTACGCGGCAAAAGCAAAGAGAAAGAAAATGCGGGTTTAGTGCTGCGCACGATTCGCAAGCTGCGTAATTTTGGCCAAGGCTATGTCAATTTCGGCGAACCGATCCCGTTGAACCAATACCTTAACGAGCAAGTGCCAGAATGGACGCAAGATATTGACCCTATGGGCAGCACCAAGCCGCAGTGGATCAACCCTATTGTTAACCAACTGGCCACCAAGATGATGACGCACATTAACGATGCGGCGGCGGCCAATGCCTTAACTTTGTGTGCCACCGCGTTACTTGCTTCACGCCAAAGCGCACTGGCTCGTGACAATTTGGTTAAGCAAATCGACTGCTATTTATCGCTACTAAATAACGTGCGCTACTCAGCAACCTGCACTGTGCCTAAAGCCAGTGCGGAAGAACTGGTTAACCATGCACAGTCGCTCGACAAGTTTGTAATTGAATCCGATACCATGGGTGAGATTATTTCTCTTGACCGCAATCAGTCGATTTTGATGACCTACTATCGCAATAACATCATTCATCTGTTTGCCATTCCCTCACTGATTGCGCAGATGTTGATCCGCCAGCAAACGCTATCACTAGAGCAGATAACCGCCAATGTGGCACTGATTTATCCCTTCTTAAAGCAGGAGCTATTTTTAAGCTTTGCGCAAGATGAACTCGCAGATGTAGTCAACGCTTACGTTAACGAACTGCAACGTCAACAATTAGTGACGCTAGAAGAGGGTGTCGTGGCCATTAACCAAGCCAAAACACAAGTGTTGATGCTGCTCGGTCGTACCATTTCAGAAACCCTACAACGCTACGCGATTGCTCTCAATCTACTGGTTGCCAACCCTGAAGTGGGCAAATCAGATTTAGAGCAAAAAAGCCAAGAAATTGCACAACGTCTTGGCCGTTTGCATGGCATCAATGCCCCTGAGTTTTTTGATAAAGGGGTATTCTCCGCCATGTTTGTCACGCTCAAAGAGCAGGGCTATTTGGATGTTGATGGCAATTGCCATTTAGAACCAACCGTTCAGCTAGCACGCCTACTTTACTCGATGCTCTATCCTGAAATTCGCTTAACCATTCAAGAAAGTCTCTGCCAAGCGAACTAATCGGGCGTAAGAAACAGTAAAGGCATCCCAATGGATGCCTTTACTTTATTCGTGAAGTACTTACAAAAACTAGTGAACTACTTACCAAAACGCAAAAAGCAGGCCCAACGTTAACACCATGCCAACGTGATTGTTATTGAGAAAAGCGTGGAAGCATAAATCACGATCACGATGACGAATTAAACGCTGCTGATAGACAAACAGAGCCGCTGCAGCCAATACTGACCAATAAAAACTCGCCCCTAACTGATAATAGCCACCAAGTGCGATCATCAACGCCAGTACCAATAACTGTAAAATGCCGATGATGATTTTATCAAAACGACCAAATAAAATAGCGGTCGATTTGACTCCGATATTAATATCGTCATCACGATCAACCATCGCATACTGCGTATCATACGCCACAGTCCACAACGCATTGATCAAAAATAGCCCCCACATCACCGCTGGCAATTCGTTGGCTTGCGCCGCCCATGCCATCGGAATAGACCAACTAAAGGCCAGCCCTAATACCAACTGCGGAAGGTGTGTATAACGTTTCATGAACGGATAAACAAACGCTAATGCGATACCGACAAAGGAGAGCTGAACCGTGAGTGGATTCATGGTCAAAACCAGCAGGAAAGAAGTGATACCTAGCGTTAAAAACAGTGCAATCGCCTCTTTGGTTGTCACTCGCCCGGCAGGCAAAGGCCGCTGTTTGGTTCGTTTAACATGTCCATCGACTCTGCGATCAGCAAAATCGTTGATCACGCAACCCGCTGAGCGCATCAACAACACCCCCAACACGAATACCAATAATACTTTAGGATCGGGGAAACCTTGCGCGGCTAAAATCAATGCCCATAAGGTTGGCCACAACAATAGCAAAGAACCAATTGGCCGATCCATGCGCATCAGTTGCCAATAAGCACGCGCCTTAACCAAAGTCATGACACTCTCTCCTTAGAGTAAATCGGTGAAAAGGGTAAAAACAGCTCCGCAACTAACATCGGTTTATTATTCATCCATAATCGTGAACGGCGTGCAAGCAACGGCCCCTCTTCCATCATTGCCCAGCCCACTTGTAGTGCGTCACGCTTAACGTGCTCAGCACGAAAAACCGTTAACCCAAGCGGAATATCACCTTGGCGCGCTAAGTCATATTGCTGACCCAGCATCGAAGATTGAGGAATTAAAGTACGGCCTAAAACCCATGGCTGTTGATCACCACGCAGCACAACCTGGCGTAACAAACAGGCTTCATCAGATAACAGAGCCATCTCATCGCCCTGTAATTTTTCTGCCTCAACGAGCTTATTGTGCAGTAGTTCAACGCTCAGTTGCTGACACTGCGCCTCTAACACGCGAGATAATGATCCTTGCTCTAAAAGCCAAGACTGAGAAACCTGATCAGGAAAAGAAAAAACGTCAGGTTGTTGCCAAATTACTTCTCGCAAAGCAGACAGATAGAGCGAAATTGATTGATTCATACTAGTATTCAATTAGTGGCTTTATCAACATACAATAAAGGTCCATTTTTGGTTAACACAACCATAAAAAGCGCTCACTCACAGAATCCCTCGGTTGGAGGTTAAAAACCCGCTTGTAAAAACGGGAAGCGACAACTGCGGTATATTCCAAACAACGAGATAAGCATTTTGATTACAATCCGATGCTCTATTGTAACAAGACTCAAGCGATTCGAGTATCGTGAACCAACTAAAGAAAAGATAGAAATATGCTTAAACGTTATGTAGCCCAAATAATTATCGCTCTAAGCTTGTTTTGTGCGTTACCAAGTTATGCACAAGATGAAAAAGCGCCTAGGCTGGCGTACTTTACCTTAGAGCCGGATCTCACCACCAACTTTTTCACTAAAGGAAATAAGTTAGGTTACATCCAAGTTCGTATCGACGTGATGGTATCCAGCGACGCCGATTTACCCGCCGTTGAACGGCACCAACCACTGATTCGTGATGCCATCGTCGAGCTACTCGGTAAACAGACCGAAGAGACGATAAAATCACTCGCAGGTCGGGAAGATTTAAGAAAAACGTTGGTCACAGAGCTCAACGCGGTGTTACTGCCTGAAATAGGCCGAACCATTATTGCTGACCTACT
The DNA here is from genome assembly GCF_963874835.1 of Vibrio sp. V12_P9A6T4. Classification (NCBI taxonomy): domain Bacteria; kingdom Pseudomonadati; phylum Pseudomonadota; class Gammaproteobacteria; order Vibrionales; family Vibrionaceae; genus Vibrio; species Vibrio sp. V12_P9A6T4. The sequence continues at coordinate 26,795 of NZ_CAWNJO010000059.1, forward strand.
GTTTACTAAATACATCTATCAATAGAGCAGCAATTGTCGCTCTATTGATGTTTTTGCTTAACGAGTTCGATGACGGCTGGCGTCATTTAATCCAAAGGCGATTCCTGCAAATAGACCCGCTAAATGCGCGCTGTTGGCAATCGCCATAAAGGGTTGCACAAAGCCGAGCACCAACCACACCAGCATGAAACCGATCACGGGTTTGGGCATTTGCAAGCCAAGATGAGGGGCTTTCCAACCAAGCATCCATAGATAACCGACCAACGCATAGACCACACCCGATAAACCACCAAAATTGGCTCCTTCAACCCAGTACTGAGCCGCACCGGACAACAATGCTGACACTAAAAATAGCTGTCCAAGTTTGAATGAGCCAAGCCGTTTTTCAACATCGCCCCCCAACTGCCACCACCATAACAAGTTAAAGACGATGTGCAGCACAGAGAAATGAAGTAAAGCATGACTAAACCAGCGCCAAATCTGCCATTGCTGCCCAGCCAAAGCAGGAAAATGTAATGCGGAAAATACTTGATTGGCTAGCCCAAACTGCTGCAATGCAAAGATAATGGCGCATACCATCATCACGCCCAGTGTTAAAGGCCCAGCTTTGGCTTTGAGCATCGCCAACATGCTCGGTGAACGATATTGAAAGTGACTTTTGCGGCTTTCAGCCACATCCCATGAAGCGGCTTGATACTTTCTATCATTTGGATTGTGCAGAAAATGGTTGAGTTCTGCTTCGGCTTCAATCTGATGTTGCTCATCAAGTAACCATAACGCAAATTGACCACTCCCTTCCGGCATCATTTGAATCTCAATTTCACGAGAGGCCATGTAATCAATAAAGGCTTGCGCCATTCTTGGGTTATTGAGCGTGATCAGTCTTAACATAAGTCATCCTAATTGCTGGTTACGGGCAAGCCTGCACGATGCCAAGCTTCGAATCCACCATCCACACTATACACCTGTTCAAAACCTTGGTTAATCAGATACTGTGCAGCACCTTGGCTGCTAATACCGTGATAACACATCACTAAAATGGGTTGGTCAAATTCGCTTTTTTCCATAAATGAAACCATGCTGTCGTTGGTTAAGTGGAATGCGCCATTTGCATGTGCAACCGCAAAAGATTGCGCATCACGAATATCCACTAATTGCGCATCATGTTGTTCCATTAAAGCTTGTGCTGCTTGAGCATTGATATGTTGAAACTGATCCATCGCTTCCTCTGATTGGTTTTATTTTTGGCGTTTGATTGTAACCTATCCCAAGGCAATCAAGTACACGGCCTTTATAAGGTTATCCACCACTGATCACTTTTTCGCCGTTTGTGGATAATCTTGTGGATTGCGTTGATAAAGTAGTAAATGAGAAATAGATCCACAACATGTAGTGATGATCCTTACTTTTCTGTGTGTAACACAATACATATCCCCAAATATAAAACGGTGTTCAAGCCTTGATTTAACCGACTTGATGACAGCTCACGAATAATTTTGTCACAGAGTTATCCACAATCAGCACGCTGAAAATTTGATCACTTTAAGTGATCAAAAATAAAAAAACCGAGATCGTAAGATCTCGGTTTTTAATGCGCTTCACAATGAGTCAGTGATTAGAACTCGCCGACAGCATCCTTTAGCTTCTTCATTGCATTTTTTTCTAGCTGACGAATACGCTCAGCTGAGACACCATACTCTTCCGCTAACTCTTGTAACGTAGCTTTTTGATCATCCAACCAACGAGAGCGCACAATATGTTTACTGCGTTCATCTAAGCTAGCCAACGCCAAGCTTAAACGATTGTTGGTGTGATGTTCCCAATTCGCCGCTTCAATGTTATCCGCAAGATCCGAATGCTTATCTTCGAGATAAAGCACAGGTGCCGTGTAAGAAGAGCTCGAATCATCGTCTTCCGCCGACATTTCAAAGGTGGCATCTTGCGCGGCTAAGCGTGATTCCATTTCTCGCACTTCAGCTGGGTCAACGCCCAACTCACGGGCAACCGCTTCCACTTCACCGCTATTAAACCAGCCTAAACGCTTTTTCGATTTGCGTAGGTTGAAGAATAGCTTACGTTGCGCTTTCGTGGTCGCTATTTTTACAATGCGCCAGTTGCGTAACACGTATTCGTGAATTTCAGCTTTGATCCAGTGCACAGCAAAGGAAACCAGTCTCACCCCAACTTCTGGGTTGAAACGCTTCACCGCTTTCATTAAGCCAATATTGCCTTCCTGAACTAAATCCGCCATGGGCAGGCCATAACCAGAATAGCCACGAGCAACGTGAACAACGAATCGAAGGTGCGATAAGATCAACCCTTTCGCCGCTTCAATTTCACCTTTGTAATGTAATCGCTCTGCGAGTGACCGCTCTTCTTCCGCGCTCAGCATTGGGTAGCTGTTCACTGAACGAATGTAGCTGTCTAAGCTGTCTTGTGAAACGAGAGCCATTTGATACGTTTGGTTTGTCATTCAATTCCTCATCAATTTCTGATCTGGAGTAATGGATGTTTTTAACCCGACAATCTTGAACCTAAAATGAACAAGATTCAAGCAAGGGGAAACTATTATGCATAAACAAGTCGCCTATACAAGTGCTGTGGCTAAAGCTAGCCAACAGTTATTGCCTACATATGACAATATTCAACTAAACTGGTTCAATTTCTTTTAAATGACGCTGCGCAGATACTTTTGCCGCTACGCATCCTAAGAAAGTACCGAGCATCAACAGCAGTAAGGATTCATCCCAACTTAGGCCAATAAGACGAAAACGGCTGTCATACAGTAGGGCAAGATCTTCAACGGCACCGTTCAATAAAATAGTCACAAAAGCGGTTAACAGCCAAGCGGCGAATGCGCCCAACAAGCCAAACCACATGCCAGCATAGAGATAAGGACGCAAAATGTAGCGATCGGTGGCACCGATCAATTTCATGGTTTGGATCTCTTCTTTATTGGCTTGTACGTTAAAGCGCAAGGTGTTGCCCACAATCAGAAATACAGCGCCCAACATCAATACCGATAAACTCGCGACAATGATCGCCGCTAAAGTTCGAATGGCGTTTAACCTAGCAAGCCAATCTTCATCCAAGCGTACATCCGTGACGTCTTGTTCTGCTTGTATTTTTTTCGCCAGCGCTTTGATTTGCTCTTGCTGCTCAACCTGCGGGGTAACAATAAGCACGCCAGGTAAAGCGTAATCATCCAATAAACTAATGGCTTGTTCAAACCCGGCGTATTGACTCAGGTCATCCAATCCTTGCTGCGGTGAGATGTACTCCACGCTGGCGACATCGGCCAAACTTTCTAGCTCATCTTTCAACACCATAATTCGTGCTTCAGGTGTGCGCTCATGTAGATAGACACTAATCTGAGCAGGGCTGGTGACATTATTGGCTACAGACGCGATATTTTTGCTCAGCAGGTACATACAGGCTGGCATCGCAAGCGCCATCGAAATAACGGCGAGCGTTAAAATATTGCCGAGTGGGCGTGACCATAAACTTGAAAATGAGGCCTTGGCCTGCTTAAAGTGGATGGCTAAAAAACTATCGGTTTTGGCCCGTTTCGGTTCACGTGCTTTCGCGTTCCTTTTATTCGACGACTTAACGGCCATAGTCTTCTACCTCGCTTAAAAAACCTTGGTTAAGTTCTAAATGACGATATTGAGGACGCGTGTTGACTAAGCTGATGTCGTGCGTCGCAAGCAAAATAGAGACTCCGGCACGGTTAAACTCTTCAAACAGTTTAAGCACACGATTAGAAAGCTCTGGGTCTAAGTTACCCGTAGGCTCATCGGCCAGCAGTAAGGTAGGTCGGTTCACGACCGCTCTTGCGATACCCACTCGTTGCTGCTCACCCCCAGAAAGTTGGCTCGGTAAACAGCGTGCTTTGTCTAGCAGATCGGTTTTATCCAGCGCGGCTGAGACGCGACGCTTAATTTCATTTTCTGAAATCGATTCAATGCGCATTGGCAATGCCACATTGTCGTAAACCGTTCTGTCCATCAGTAAGCGATGATCTTGAAACACGATGCCGATGTTGCGGCGTAAAAAGGGAATATCTTGATTGGGAATACGCGTAATATCGTGACCGTTAAAGCTGATGCGCCCATCGGTTGGACGCTCAATCGCACAGATTAACTTCAACAAGGTGCTTTTACCGGCTCCGGAGTGCCCACCCAAAAACGCCATTTCTCCTCGGCGTAGGTGAAAGTCGACCTTTTGCAGCGCCTGACGGCCTCCGCGATACGCTTTGCTGACTTGTTGAAACTTAATCACTCGCTATTCCTCTCACCAGTCTCCATTGGATGATGAGGTGCTCATTGAGCACCCACGCACACTTACTCTTCGCGGCTAAACAGAGCTTCAATAAATTGCTGCGTTTCAAACGGACGTAAATCGTCAATCCCTTCGCCAACCCCAATAAAGCGGATCGGAATTTCAAACTGATCGGCCAGCGCAAAAATAACGCCGCCTTTCGCCGTGCCATCCAGCTTGGTTAATGTGATCCCAGTAACCGGGGCCACTTCACTAAAGAGTTTTGCTTGGCTGATGGCGTTTTGCCCAGTAGCGGCATCTAACGTCAGCATCACTTCATGCGGCGCTGATTGATCAATTTTTTTCATGACGCGCACAATTTTACGCAACTCTTCCATGAGGTTGCTCTTGTTTTGCAAGCGACCAGCAGTATCGGCGATCACCACATCCACACCACGTGCTTTGGCGGCCTCAATCGCATCATAAATCACTGATGCGCTGTCTGCGCCAGTGTGCTGCGCAATCACAGGTACATTGTTACGCTCGCCCCACACTTGCAACTGCTCAACAGCCGCAGCACGAAAAGTATCGCCCGCCGCTAAGATCACTTTTTTACCTTGAGCTTGAAACTGTTTGGCCAACTTACCTATCGTGGTCGTTTTGCCTACACCGTTGACGCCGACCATTAAAATAACGTAGGGCGTTTTTTGGCTATCGATCACTAACGGTTGCTCTACTTTGGCCAAAATGTCGGCCATTTCGTCTTTCAGTAAACCGTAGAGTGCCTCTCCATCTTTCAACGCGTGGCGAGAGGCTTTTTCTGTTAGATTACTGATGATTTTGAGTGTGGTTTCCATCCCAACATCGGCAATCAGCAGTTGCTCTTCCAGCTCTTCAAACAGCTCATCATCAATTTTCTTGCCTTTAAACAGACCAAAGAAACCCGCACCAATATTGGCTTTGGTTCGGCTAAGGCTGCGTTTTAAGCGTGCGAAAAAACTCTCGCTGGGTTTTTCTTGCTCTTGAATTCGTGCTTCTGCTTCTGCTTCTGCTTCTGCTTCTGCTTCTGCTTCTGCTTCTGCTAGCGCAGTGTGTGGCTCTTCGATGGGTTGAGCAACTGCCGTCGTTTCTTGTTCTTGCTCAGAATCAACTGGTTCTACAAGCGTAGATGGCTCAAGCACTTGTTCTGTTTCGCTGGTTGATTTACTTGATTCTTCGTCACCAAAACCGAGCCAAGAGAGTAATCCACGTTTCTTTTTTTCCGTCATCTGGGGATATCCTAGATCTACCTAACTAACTACGACCCTTTTCTTGAAGGATTATCCCTCGTAAGAAAAAGAAAAATGACAAAGCAGTGAAAACTTTCCAATTAGATTGGTAAACTTTGTCATTATTGAAATTCAATGGCTATACCAAACCCGTTTCGGGTTGGCAGATTGGGTATAGTATCACTTTATTAGCGGTCAAAAAATCTATGGTAAGACGTCGCCAACAAAACTCATCACAAAATAAGCCTTCAACGGGCTTTGTTCGCATTATTAGTGGCTTATGGAGAGGTCGTAAACTGCCTGTTCATGATGCCCAAGGTCTGCGTCCCACGACGGATCGCGTCAAAGAAACTCTTTTTAACTGGTTAGCACAGGAGATCCCTGGTGCACACTGCTTAGATTTATTTGCAGGCTCTGGCAGCCTTGGGTTTGAAGCCGCCTCAAGGCAAGCAGAATCCGTGACGCTGATTGAACTCAACCCGACGGCATTCAAACAGCTTGAACATAATATTGGTGCGCTCAACGCGACCAACTTACGAGCGATAAATAGTGATGCGCTGGCCTTTCTCAAGCAGCAAGGGACGCCTCACCACGTGGTGTTCATCGATCCGCCGTTTCGCCAAGGCTTATTAAGCGAAGCCGTCTCGCTTTTAGAACAAAATGGCTGGCTTGCCGATGAAGCGCTAATTTATATTGAGACGGAAAAAGAATTGGCGCTAGAAGGCATCCCTGCTAATTGGCATCTACACCGTGAGAAAAACGCAGGCCAAGTCAGTTATCGACTATTTGAGAGGAGCTCGGAATGAGAGTGTTACTGGTACTTGCAAAAGCGGCGATTGCTTTTGTTTGGTTGATTCTATTACTGAATATCTTCATGCCGTTCCCCGGTAAAGCGGCGATTGCACTTTATATTATGACGGCATTTTTGTTCATTATGCACGGACTACAAATGCTGATTTTTATCGGTGCGTTTGGTGACAAGATCAGCATGAGCCGTTGGGAAAAATGGTCGATTCTGGTATTTGGAGTCTTCGCGCTGCTCGATATCCGCCGCAAACACATGACGTAAGTTAACGGCATAAAGAAAGCAACATAGGAAAAGCCGCTTCAAGTTCACACGATAGGCGGCTTTTTTATCCCCGAATCACAGCCCCATATAGCTTTTTACGCCATTTAAGAACATTTGCGTTGAGATCATCACTAGCAATAATCCCATCAAACGCTCGACCGCTTTTAAACCACGTTCACCCAGCACTTTGTGGAAGAAACCGTAGAACATCAAAATGATGAAAGTAGCGCCCCACGCGAGCAGTACAGAGGCTGACAGCTCAAGGAGTTTGTCAGGGTGCTGAGTCGAAAGAAGCAGTAAGGCCGCAATCACTGAAGGACCCGCGATCATCGGAATTGCCATCGGTACGATGAAGGGCTCTTCCCCCGCCGCTAATCCAGTAATGCTACCTGCACTAGGGAAAATCATTTTAATCGAGATGATGAAGAGAATGATACCGCCAGAAATGCTGAGAGTTTCCGGTTGCACGTGCAAAAAACCCATGATGTTTTTGCCAGCAAACAGGAACAACATCAAAATGATCAACGCAAAACAGAGTTCACGCACGAGCACAACACGGCGACGTTTGGGTTCAAGGTGTTTTAAGATGGAGAGCATGACCGGCAGGTTGCCAAGCGGGTCCATGATCAAAAAAAGCATGGTCGCCGCCGATAAAATATCCATCTCTCACTACTCACATCGATTTAAAGTGGCCGCAGTATATCAGCCCAGTCATGAGATTTCGATGCTCCTGAAAGTAACGATATAGATGACGCGATAATGTTTACAAGGCCACCGAGGCAGAGATTAACGCTTGCGCTAATAAATAGCTGCCAGAAATAAGATAGCGCCCACAAGGCAATGGCCTGCGGTAATCGTGAATGGCTAACAAACTGGCCGAGAGCATCAGCACCAGACAGCCAACAAACCCGGCAAAGGCAGGCACTGTTTGCGTCTGCAGCCACAACTCTCCCGCCGCCCACGCCAACTGAACTAACATCATACCCATAATGGTTACGGGAAAGATCAAGGTGTCAATTTGCGGCAGCAATAGGAAAAAAGCCACAATACTGGTCGCAATCAAAAGGGCAGGTAGCCACCACACCATAGTGTCAGAAAGTTGCGCCCAGAAGGCTTTACTGTACATCAACTGTGCGACAAGAAAGCTAGCAAAACAGAGTTTTGAGTAGCGTTGCAACAGATGCAATGTGTCCGCGATTGCGGAAATAAGCAGACCGAGCGTGACCCATAAGATAGGAGAAGTGAGCTGCGTGGTATGGTTTAGAACTATCGCCACCAATAACAGCATACTGAGTGTTTTAAACATTACCGCTTGCTTGATTTTGTTACTTTCAACAGCCGAAATACTAATGAATCCAGACAAAGCAACGGAGAGCCAACTCCACATCTCATTTCCCCTTTAAAAATCTGCGGTCAGTGTAGGCATGTCATCATTGAAGTCCAGCAGATGAACGCAAAAATTGGATCTTGCTAGCGAATCGGAACGTTGGCTTTATTCAACAACAAAGAGTGCGAAAACAATCAAAGCTCACTCTTTGCTCACTAACCCTCACTTTCAATCACCACAATGACACCCAGAGACATTCCACTCATTTACAA
>NZ_CAWNJO010000060.1:0-161670 GCF_963874835.1 Vibrio sp. V12_P9A6T4
CATCTATACTAGTCACAAATTCGAAACAACAACCCTACATATAGTTATAACAACCAAAAAAACCTAAGGAGTCAGGATGATCATTGGAGTTCCTAAAGAAATCAAAAACCACGAATATCGTGTGGGCATGATTCCCGCAAGCGTGCGCGAACTTGTCTCACACGGTCACCAAGTTTATGTTGAAACAAATGCCGGTTCCGGCATCGGCTTTTCAGACGATGATTACATCGCTGTAGGCGCATCCATTCTTCCTACTGCTTCTAACATTTTTGCGAAAGCAGAAATGATTGTTAAGGTCAAAGAACCTCAGGCTGCTGAACGAGCAATGCTCCGCGAAGGCCAAATTTTATTTACCTATTTACATCTAGCTCCAGATTTTCCACAAACTGAGGAGCTAATCAAGAGCAAAGCTGTCTGTATAGCCTACGAGACTGTAACAGATAATATGGGTCGCTTGCCACTATTAGCACCAATGTCTGAAGTCGCTGGTCGAATGTCTATTCAATCAGGTGCGCAGTGTTTAGAAAAATCACACGCGGGCTGTGGTTTGTTACTGGGTGGTGTACCCGGAGTCGCACCAGCAAAAGTGGTGGTGATTGGTGGCGGTGTAGTCGGTGCCAACGCAGCCAGAATTGCTGTCGGAATGCGTGCTGATGTGACGATTCTCGACCGAAGTGTTGATATGCTGCGTAAACTCGATGAAGAATTCCAAGGTCACGCTAAAGTCGTGTATTCAACAAAGGATGCGATTGAAAAATACGTCCTCGAAGCCGATTTAGTAATAGGCGCAGTACTGATCCCCGGAGCAGCAGCTCCTAAACTCGTAACTAAAGATCTGATTTCTAGAATGAAACCTGGCTCTGCGGTCGTTGATGTGGCAATTGACCAAGGCGGCTGCTTTGAAACCTCACATGCTACCACTCATGATGACCCGACCTATATCGTTGATGACGTCGTTCATTACTGCGTCGCAAACATGCCAGGCGCTGTGGCTCGCACATCAACTTTCGCCTTGAATAACGCTACGTTGCCTTACATTGTTAAACTGGCCAATAAAGGTTATCAACGTGCATTATTAGAGGATAAAGGATTCCTAGAAGGTTTAAACGTGATACACGGTAAAGTCACCTGTAAAGAGGTCGCCGAGAGTTTCAACCTTGAATATCTTGACCCATCTGAAGCTATCGCTCTGTTTAACTAACGATAACAATTTGCGGTAAAGCTCTCAATTCTTAGCCAAGTGCGTCATGCGCTTGGCTTTCATTTTTTAAAAGCGTGAACCAATATATTGCGTGGCGTTACTTTCCTAGCGCAAAACTGCTCAATCTGCACCTCATAGCCTTGCTCTTGAAGATAAAGTGCCTTATCCAATACCAACCAAAGCTCAATCATGCGGCGAAATGCCTGTTGTACTAAGCCTATCCTTTCCATCTGCCAAAAACGCTGCTCGCCTTTACGTTCATAAGCAGGCCAATCCACTTCTGGTAATGCGATGCCTTTTTGTGCCGCCGCCCAATAACAAAAAGCTAAAAATCCTTCGGCTAGTTGTGATTTTTTGAGGCTCGGAATTGGGCAATATTGATGATGCCCAAGCTCAGATCTTAGCAACAAATCAAAACCCAAACGAAACGTCATTTCTTGCAAACGATGACGGCGAACCCGCTCTCCCCCCGTAACGGTTTCTTGTAGCGGAATACGCAGCTCTTCTTTGGACAAGGCAAGAGAAGAAGTACGACCGTAGCTGGACATGGGTTGGTAGCTATCGGCTTTGATTAAATGGTAGCAACATGGTGAAAACGTAATCGCAGGCAAGCGATGAGCAACGGAATATTCGAGTAGGCGAACATGGAGATCACCACAGGCATGTAAAGCGACGGCATGCTGATTGGTATTGAAAACGCCAAACGCTTGCGGCTCAAAAGCGTCCCCTTGAATAAATTGCATCGGAAGATCATGTTCATCGGCGCATGCTTGTCCTGCATGGCAGAGCTGCGACTGATATTCAAAACTAGTGACTTTTTGTTTTGACTGCGCTGCGATAATTCGACCTAAAAAGCCTTTACCCGCGCACCACTCTAGCCATTCCGTTCCTGAATGCCTAGAGAGGAGTGATTCGCTCATTAAACGAATTTGTTCTAGCTTTCTGCCAGGGATCCCCTGCTCTAAGTAAGGGCTGAGTGCTTGCTGAGTATTACGAGGGGCATCTTGAAGCCTAATCATGATATCCGCTTCTTTTAACCCCTCGATATACGGATGAAGTTGCTCAATGAGCACTTGCGGCGATGACTTTAAGCTATCGATACTGTCCAAAGATAGCGTTTGCAACCACTGATCCAGCCTATGGTCTGAATGTTTCCAAGGTGAACTGTCTAAGCCACTATGATGAAAGGGCTCAAATCGCCAAAAACGTTGATTTTCAATTAAAAAAGCATCGATATGTTTGAAAAGCGCGCGCATACATCCCCCCTAGAAAGGCCAATTCTAGGAGGTGATGGTTTAATTAGGAAGTGTTTCGTTTTAAATGATCAAAATTTGCTTAACGAACTGGCAATTCAATGTCTTTAAACATCTCTTCTATTTCGATATTCGATTTTAACGAGGTAGCCCGTTCGACGACAGGGCGAGTAAGATGAGGCGCGAAACGTTCCATAAAGTCAAACATATAAGAGCGCAGGAATGTGCCTCGGCGAAACCCAATGCTAGTCGTGCTAGCACCAAAAAGATGGCTGGCATCAATCGCGATAAGATCGGTGTCGCGTGATTTATCTATCGCCATACTTGCGATAACACCCACCCCAATTCCCATTCGGACATAAGTTTTTATCACATCCGCATCGGTGGCGGTGAAGACAACTCGCGGCGTTAACCCTACGCGATTAAATGCAGTGTCTAACTCTGAACGACCAGTAAAACCAAACACGTAAGTGACCAATGGATACGCGGCTAAATCCTCAATCGTTACCCGTTCTTTTTTTGCAAGAGCATGATCTTTAGGCACAACAATAGAACGGTTCCAATGATAACAAGGTAGCATGATGGCATCTTGGTACAGATGAAGCGCTTCTGTTGCTATCGCAAAATTAGCGGTGCCTTTTGCAACCGCTTCCGACATCTGACTTGGAGTACCTTGGTGCATGTGTAACGACACTTTCGGATAACGCGCAGTGAATCCTTTGATTACATCAGGTAACGCGTAGCGAGCTTGTGTATGAGTCGTTGAAATATTCAGCGTACCCATCTCAGGGTGCGTATGCTCCCCAGCCACGGCCTTAATGCTTTCCACACGTGAAAGGATCTCTTGTGAGATACGAATAATATCTTCACCTGCACCCGTGACTTGTGTCAGGTGCTTACCGCTACGCTCAAAAATTTGAATACCCAATTCATCTTCGAGTAAACGAACCTGTTTACTAATGCCTGGCTGAGAGGTATAAAGGCTTTCCGCAGTTGCTGAGACATTCAGGTTGTGATTAACCACTTCAACAATATATTTTAACTGCTGTAACTTCATTATTGGCCCCGTAATCCATTATCAAAGATCCAGATCTTTCAATCATAGTTTATAATTATTAGTTATAACGCTTAACACTCTCAATTCAAAGCTTGATGATTCGAGAGCGAAGAAAAAAGTAAGTATTTTGCGTAGCTGACTAAATTTTTGCCAACTATCGCCCAATCTAAGCAATAAAAGGCAGTTTTTAGGGGTCAAAACAGGAATAATAAAAATAGTCAATTTGAAGGTGTAGTGATAACTAAGGATCGTGTATTCTTAATTGCTAGCCACTGAATTCTAATAAAGATACGGATTATATGAATATAGGTTTAATCATTGCTCTTGTAGCAGTTTTGCTGGTGTTAGTCCTTGGCTATAACATCATGCTTCAATACAAAGTAAAGGTCGAGTCAGCTAAAAAGCAGGAGTCGACTCGATATATCGCCATTATTGATGCGACAGAAGACCTTATCGGCAACGCACACCACATGCCGTTTAGTAAAGAACTCTTAGTGTGTTTAAATACCCGTATCCTTGATGCCCTACTTAGTATGTATGAGCTTGACCCGAAAAATAAGCAGTTGGCACAACGCATTGAGCATATGAAAGGGCAAATTAAGCATTTACAAGAAAACCACCCAGGTGGTGACAGTACAACGTTTAAAGTACCCACCAGCGATAAACAAGCTTTGATTATGCTTAAACTAGTGAAACGTTTAAGAGACACGATTCGTAGTGAGCACAATAAAGGACGTTTTGAAACACAATCTTACGTCGCTGAAAATGCGCGTCTAGAAACAATACAAATTCGAATCAACATTGAAAATGTTGTTAAGCGGGCAAATGATTCGATCGTTCGTGGGCAACCCGGAACTGCGATTCAGCTATTGCGTAAAGGGATCGATGTTCTGAGCTCAAAAAATGATGCTTATTCCAATCAAGCTCGTGAAAAACTTCAGTCAATGTATGATGACTTAGAAAAACGACGCCAAACAAAAAGTGCAACGGATCTTCAACAAATTGAAGATAACGAGAGAAATAGTGATATGGAAGCACTGTTTGGTGAAAAGAAAAAATGGTAGCCCATTATTTTTGATTAGGAAGTATTTTTAAGGTCGCATAAGCGACCTTTTTCATACAACAACGTAAAGAAAACATTAATTTAAATTAACGTATCATTTATCGCTTTTAGGACTTCATCCGGTCTTGTTGCCTGAGTAATTGGGCGACCGATGACTAGATAATCTGAACCAGCTTTTATGGCCTCACTCGGAGTCATAATACGTCTTTGGTCTCCTGTTGCAGAACCAACAGGACGAATCCCTGGCGTAACTAATTTAAACTCTTGACCAAGATGGCTCTTAAGCATGTGCGCTTCTTGAGCTGAGCATACCACTCCATCTAACCCTGCATTTTGAGTTAGGCTAGCCAGACGCATTACATGCTCTTTAGGCGCAACATCGATGCCAATACCACGAAGATCCGATTGTTCCATACTGGTTAGTACTGTGACAGCAATAAGTAGTGGTCTATCGTTACCATAAGGTTCAAGAATCTGGCGAGACGCCGACATCATTCTCTCCCCACCACTGGCATGAACATTCACCATCCATACTCCAAGCTCAGCCGCCGCACGTACGGCTTTAGAGCACGTGTTGGGAATATCATGAAACTTTAGGTCTAAGAATACCGAAAAACCTCTTTTGTGTAGCTCACGCACAAAATCGGGACCAAACAGGGTAAACATCTCCTTGCCCACTTTTAATCGACAGCTGTTGGGGTCAATTTTATCAACAAAAGCTAACGCTTCCGCTTGTTGCTCATAATCCAACGCGATAATTACTCTCTGGTCTTTCATTTTCACTCCTAAAATAATTAAGCTAAAAAAATGCAGCTTTCATAAGCTGCAGTTTTCGAGTCGATCAGTAACTCCAGTACATGAACTCTATTCACCATCCAAACCACGGATAGGTTTAATTGAACCCCAATTCTTACATGATGGGCAGTGCCAGTAGAGAGAATGGGTTGAGAAACCACACTTTCTGCATCGGTAGTGAGGTTTTACTTTTAGTTGCTCACCTACCAATTTTTGCAAGGTCGACAAGCTCTCTTTCGCTCGACCTTCCTCTGCTTCGATGAGATGGTAGTCAATTAAACGGTAGAAGCCCTTCATGGTCGGATTTTTAACCAATTGCCGTGTCAAAAGTTCCTGTGCTGCTCCAGCACCATCATGTTGTGCCACCAACTGTGCGAGCATCAGTTCAGCTGACACTCCAGCTTCATTGATAATGCACTCGCGTAAAAACTCAACAAGTTCACCCTCTTTCCCAATATGGTGATAGCACTCAGCAAGCGTAGGCAATACCTCGCCGATAAAATCAATGTCCTGCTCCAAGACCATTTGCATATACTGGATTGTATGACGGTAGTCATCATTTTCAAGATACAGCTTACCTAAAGAGATCGTTGCGCGTACACACTTCGGATCTTCAGACAGCGCTTTTTTAAGATATTGAATCGCTTTGCTATCGCGTCCTTCAGCCTTCTCTTGCATTGCAAGTTCACACCAAAAATGGGCTATAACACTGTGCATCCTTTTTCTGCCTAATTTGACCAACGCATAAGCGTAATCGATAGCTTTATGCCACTCTCGAGTCTGTTGGTAAATAGAAACCAATTGTTGCAACGCCGCTTCTTTGTGTTCAGGCTCTTCAATCAGTTGTTCAAATATTTTTTCAGCGCGGTCGAGAAAGCCTGCCACCATATAATCTTTTGCCAATTGTTGTAAGGCGAGATTTTTTTGGTCAATAGTAAGACTTGAACGAGATATGAGATTTTGATGGATACGGATAGCACGATCAACCTCTCCTCTTGAACGGAATAAGTTGCCCAGCGCTAAGTGGGTATCAATCGTTTCATTGTCTACTTGGAGTAGCTCGATAAAATGGTCAACGGCCTTATCTGATTGATCAGAAAGCAGTAAGTTAAGACCCGTCACATACTGACGAGAAATTTGGTGAGAGTGTTTCTGCTTGTCTTGCTGAGCACTACGATTTCCCATATACCAGCCGTAGGCGGCGGCAATCGGTAATAGCAAGAAGAGAATTTCTAACATCAAGTCAGCCTTTATTTCACTACGCTTTACTTGTTACAGAGCTGTTCTCTGCTGTTTGCTTTTTCAGTTGCTTATTCAACTTTCTAACTTGCAACTGAGACTTGAAGTAGAAGCTACTGCCAAGCAAACAAGCAAGTAAAAAACCAGAGACAAAGACAGTGCCAAGTAAAGTAGACAGGTGAAATTCGCCTTGAGCGATCAAATAGTTAAACGTCACAACTGCTTGATTTTGAGCCCCTAATGCTAAAGCAATCAAAAAAAGTGCAAGAATTAGAACGATTTTTATAATTTTCATATGCCACTACCTATCCAGTATTGATCTGGTCTGATTATGCAGGAAAATGGCCTTACAAACCATGTCTATTATGGATTCCTTTCTTAAAAAAACGGCATACTTAAACTGTATGCCGTTTTTTAGAATACTCTCTAAATCGCTTTAGATATTCTCATTAACTCGCTCACGTAACTCTTTACCTGGCTTGAAATGAGGGACGAATTTGCCATCCAACACCACTTTATCACCGGTTTTAGGATTACGACCTACTCTAGGCTCACGATAGTGCAAAGAGAAACTACCAAATCCGCGAATTTCGATTCGCTCTCCGCTTTCTAAAGTTGATGCCATATGTTCAAGAATATCTTTCACAGCGTCTTCAATTTCTTTAGCAGATAGGTGCGTTTTCTCAGCACAGAGTCTTTCTATCAATTCAGACTTAGTCATAGTTTCCCTCATTACTTATCAAAGTAGGCACTAACTGAAAAAAAAGGAGCCTTACGGCCCCTTTTAGCGAGTTAGATTATTCGCCTTTAGCAGCCTTGAATGCATCAGCCATAGCATTACCAAACGCACCTTCATCAGCTTTGTTCAGAGTAGCCATTGCTTCTTGCTCATCAGCTTCATCTTTAGCTTTGATAGATAGGTTGATTACGCGGTTTTTACGGTCTACACCAGTAAATTTCGCTTCAACGCTGTCACCAACGCTTAGGACTAGAGACGCATCTTCAATACGGTCACGAGATGCTTCAGAAGCACGGATGTAACCTTCAACGCCGTCTACAAGTTCAATTGTAGCACCTTTCGCGTCAACTGCAGTAACAGTACCGTTAACTAGAGTACCTTTTTTGTTATCAGCAACATATGCGTTGAACGGGTCGTTTTCCATTTGCTTAACGCCAAGAGAAATACGCTCACGCTCTGCATCTACTGCTAGAACAACTGCAGAGATTTCATCGCCTTTCTTGTAATCACGTACCGCTTCTTCTCCAGGAACGTTCCAAGAGATGTCAGATAGGTGAACTAGACCGTCGATGCCGCCGTCTAGACCGATGAAGATACCGAAGTCAGTGATAGACTTGATCTTACCAGTAACTTTGTCGCCTTTAGCTTGCGCTTCAGCGAATGACTGCCATGGGTTAGCTTTACACTGTTTAAGACCTAGAGAGATACGACGACGCTCTTCGTCGATATCAAGAACCATAACCTCAACTTCGTCGCCAACATTAACAACTTTAGATGGGTGGATGTTCTTGTTAGTCCAATCCATTTCAGAAACGTGTACTAGACCTTCAACGCCTTCTTCGATTTCAACGAAGCAGCCGTAGTCAGTTAGATTTGTTACACGGCCAGATAGTTTATGACCTTCTGGGTAACGCTTAGCGATAGCTACCCATGGATCTTCGCCAAGTTGCTTAAGACCTAGTGATACGCGAGTACGATCACGATCAAACTTAAGAACTTTAACTAGGATTTCGTCACCAACGTTAACGATTTCTGATGGGTGTTTAACGCGTTTCCAAGCCATATCTGTGATATGTAGAAGACCATCAACACCACCAAGGTCAACGAATGCGCCGTAGTCAGTAAGGTTCTTAACGATACCTTTAACTTCAGTGCCTTCTTGTAGAGTTTCAAGAAGTTCGTCACGTTCAACGCTGCTTTCTGATTCGATAACAGCACGACGAGAAACAACAACGTTGTTACGTTTCTGGTCTAGTTTGATAACTTTGAACTCTAGCTCTTTGTTTTCTAGGTGAGTAGTGTCACGGATAGGACGCACGTCAACAAGAGAGCCTGGAAGGAAAGCACGGATACCGTTTAGTTCAACAGTGAAGCCACCTTTAACTTTACCATTGATAATACCAATAACAGTTTCAGCTTCTTCGTAAGCTTTCTCAAGAACGATCCAAGCTTCATGACGCTTAGCTTTCTCACGAGAAAGTTGAGTTTCACCGAAACCATCTTCAACAGCGTCTAGAGCAACGTCTACTTCAGAACCAACTTCAACTTCAAGTTCGCCAGCAGCGTTCTTGAACTGTTCAGCAGGGATAGCAGACTCAGACTTAAGACCAGCGTCAACAAGAACGAAACCATTCTCGATAGCGACTACAGTACCTTTAACGATTGTACCTTGTTGAAATTGTGTTTCGTTTAAAAACTCTTCAAAGAGTTGAGCAAAAGATTCAGTCATTTATTTAATCTTCAATAATTAAACTTCCATGGGTATCCTACCGCATGGGGTTATTAAATTCGCCAGTCATCATCCTTGCGACCGACGCTCTTACCTAGCAGAACTACTCTGCCAGCTTAGATTCTACGTATTGTAATGCTTCTTCTACAACTTCGTCGATAGACATTGAGGTTGAGTCAAGCAATAGCGCATCCTCTGCAGGGCGTAATGGGGCCACTGGGCGGTTACGATCTCGGTCGTCACGCTCTTGGATCTCGCTTAAAAGGGCGTCAAATTTAACATCTAGCCCTTTGAGTTGCAACTGCTTAAAGCGACGTTGGGCTCGCTCTTGCGCACTGGCATCGAGGAATATTTTCACTTCTGCTTGAGGAAACACAACTGTGCCCATATCACGTCCATCAGCAACCAGCCCCTGCCCTTTCGCAAAGGCTCGTTGGCGACGTAATAATGCCTCACGAACTCTAGGCAATGCCGCTACTTTTGATGCCGCCATTCCTGTCTCTTCTTTGCGCAATTCTTTCGATACGTCCTCACCTTCAAGAATCACTCTAACCAAGTCGCCTTCTGCGATAAATTGGACATCTAAATGTGTCGCCAGAGGAACAAGCGCTTCTTCCGACTCCGTATCCACACCGTGGTGAATCGCCGCCAATGCAAGAACGCGGTAAATAGCTCCAGAATCGAGCAAATGAAAGCCTAATTTCTTAGCCAACAACATACAAAGAGTGCCTTTACCTGCACCACTTGGTCCATCTACGGTAATTACCGGAGTGTGAGAGGACATGATTTACTCCACTTAGTTTTTATGCGGCTTGCTTGCTCGCTTTTGTCGGCGACAAATTATAGTGCTTATCCGTTACAGGCGCTAGGAAGGAATGGTGATATGACTGAAATTTCACAGTGATACAAGCGTCGCTTTTAGGGGGCGACGCTTTTGATAGAGACTCTTATAAAATAATACGCTCAGCGTTTTGCCTGACAGTAGCGGCACCAATACCTTTCACCAAGCTCAGATCTTCTTTGGTTTTAAAATCGCCATTTTGTTGACGATATTCAACAATCGCTTGTGCTTTTTTAAGTCCAATACCTTTCAACAAAGTAGCAATTTCCTCAGCGGAAGCCTGATTTATATTAACCGTAATTTCAATGCCTTGGTGCGTTTCTACCACCTTTTCTTCTGCTAATGTCGGTGAAAGAGGCAATACGATACTTAGAAGTAATAACCCGAGTTTTGTTTTCAATTTCATATGAACATTTCCTTGTTTATTAGTGGGTACCAATATTAATTGAGCTTGGAAATGAGAGGGAATCAAAAAGGTAGAAATTGAAATGGGCTGCATAAGCAGCCCATTTTGAGTTTCATATCAATTACATTACTAGCCTTTATTGGCTCACAACATAATATTCAATGTCTGTATTTTTACGCAAAGTTGTAAGTATCGCAGCCAAATCACGTTGGCTACCGATGCGCTCTAACTGAGCCGTAATTTGATCGTTGTACTGAGGTGTGACTTTAGCCTCAACCTTATGTAGTTCAACAAGAACAATATCACCGTTCATTGCTTTCGCTTGACCGTAAACCACACTATCTGTAGCGGGTTTAGGGAGAGAAAACACCGTACTCGACAATGGAGAGCTACGATCAATCATTTCCAACTCAGCAAATTTTAACCCACGCTGTTCCAATAAGGATTGGTCACCTTGCTTTAGGGTATCAATCAATTTTGTGGCTAACTCAATCGCTTGTTGTTCGCCTTTGACTTTAGAAAGCTGAGCAACCACTTGCTCTTTCACTTCAGCCAAAGGAAGAACTATTTGTTCCCGAGCATCATCAACACGAACAACGATAACGTGTTCTGGGGCAACTTCTAATACCTCAGAATTGAGCCTATCTTCTTTTACCTCTGGGCTTAGAATAGCTTGAAGAACAGCTGGATTTTTAAGAATTTCAGGCGCATCTTGCTGAGAAATAAAATCGGTTTTCTGAATCTTAGCTGAGATAGCGTTTGCTGCTTCATCCAGAGAGTCAGGTGATTCAAATGCCACTTTTTCTAGCTTAGTCTGCAACTCATAAAACTGATCTGCGGCCTTTTGGTCTACCATTTCAGCTTTGATTTCAGAGGCAACCTGTGCGTAGGGCTGTGCGATAGGGGCTTTAACATCATCAAGACGGATAATGTGATAGCCAAATTCAGATTTGACCAACCCTGTGATATCCCCTATCTGTTCGATAGCAAAGGCTGCTTGTTCAAAAGCTGGGTCCATCACATCATGTTCAATCCAACCTAGCGAACCACCCTCTTCTGCGCTTCCTACGTCTTCTGATTTTTCTTTCGCTAAAGTCGTGAAATCAGCGCCAGCATTCAGTTCATCGAGAATCGCCTGCGCTTTAGTTTTATCATCACCTTGAACCAAAATATGGCTTACTTTACGCTGTGCTTGAGTGGAGTATTTGTCTAAATGCTCTTGGTAGTACTGCTCGGCCTGTTCATCAGACACTACAATTTGGTCTTTCAATTGTTGGGCAGAAAGCTCGATATAAGCCACTTTAACCTGCTCTGGACGGGTATAGCGCTCTGCATTTTGTTGATAATATTGAGTAATTTCTTCATCACTCAACTCAACATTTTTAGCAAAGTCGCTGAGTGACAATGTGAGCGCACGGATATCACGGGTTTGAGAGATCAGTTCACTTTGCTGATTAACCTCACCCTGCAACGTAAATTCACTACCTTGGATAGCACTAAGTAACTGGTTACGGATAAGATCACGACGTAGATATTCTGCAAAGCTTTCAGCAGAGAAACCTGCACGGCGAAGAGCCGCTTGATAGATTTCTTGGTCAAACTTACCGCCAGTCTGGAATTGGGGCATGTCTAAAATCATTTTACGAACCTGATCATCGCTCACTCGTAAACCTAGTGATTGTGCATGCTGCTCCAACAATAAATCGTTAACCATACGATCAAGCACTGACTTACGAAATGACTCGACATACTGAGGATCAGCGAGCAAGTTAGCAAAATAATCCCCTAATTGGGATTGCATGCGATTGCGCTCGTTCTGGTACGCTTGTTCAAATTCACCACGGCCAATCTCACTATTGCCAACTTTAGCCGCAGCATTACTGCCACCGCTGACCAAGTAGCTACCGACACCTGCGAATACGAATGATAAGATAATCATTCCTAGAATAATTTTCACCGCGATGCTGTTCACGCCTTCGCGTAATCGATCCATCATAATCTAACTGCTCTCCGGATAAGAAGCTTCACACTTCAGCCTAAAAATTGAATAGCGCGATAATATCAGAAAAAGAAATGCGCATCAGTAGGATGCGCATAATTTCAAAAGGTTCGAATTAATTTTGCGCTTAAGCCGCAAAAAAATAACGATTTTGATTAGTTGCAAGCGTCTTTAAGCGCTTTGCCTGCTTTGAAAGCAGGTACTTTTGCTTCTGCGATTTGGATCTCTTCACCCGTTTTAGGGTTACGACCCGTGCGCGCTGCACGAGTGCGAACGCTAAATGTACCAAAGCCAACAAGCGCTACTTGATCGCCAGATTGAAGAGTGCCACTAACGGCTTCGATGAATGCATCAAGAGCACGGCCTGCCGATGCTTTAGAGATGTCAGCGTTTTCTGCGATTTTTTCTACTAATTGTGTTTTATTCACTGTGATTCCCCTTTGCGTCACCCATTATTATTTTTTAACGGTGACTTTTCGTTCCATTAAGTTCCCAAACTAGCTTGAAGCCTTATTACATCTGGGCTGCAAGCTATAGGGGCTTACGTTAGCGCCCAAAAAAAACGCTGACAAGCCTTTTTAAGCCTATCAGCGTGATCTTTTACTTATTTTTGCTGCACATCACTATTTTTTAGCTTCAAATTCAACCCCAGAAGGGTCTCGTTCAAGTGCGATCTTCAAAACTTCATCAATCCATTGAACGGGAATGACTTTTAGATCAGCAATCACATTTGCAGGGATCTCTTCCAAATCACGCTCATTCTCTTTTGGGATCAATACGGTGGTGATACCACCACGATGTGCTGCGAGCAGTTTTTCTTTCAAACCGCCGATAGGTAATACTTCACCACGCAACGTTATCTCACCCGTCATCGCGACTTCCGCTTTCACAGGATTACCCGTCAAGCTAGAGACAAGCGCCGTACACATAGCAATACCCGCGCTTGGGCCATCTTTTGGTGTTGCGCCTTCTGGCACGTGAACGTGAATGTCACGCTTTTCATAGAAATCAGCGTTAATCCCTAATTTCTCGGCGCGTGCGCGAACCACAGTCATCGCAGCTTGAATGGATTCTTGCATCACCTCGCCCAGAGAACCAGTTTGTGTCAACTTGCCTTTGCCAGGCATTGATTCGGTTTCAATAGTCAGCAAATCACCGCCTACTTCTGTCCATGCTAAACCTGTGACTTGGCCAATTTGGTTACTGTCGTCGGCTTTGCCAAAATCACAACGTTGCACACCTAGAAACTCTTTTAAATTCTCTTGGTTGGCTACCACGGTTTTTATGTCTTTATTCAACAAGATTTTCTTCACCGCTTTACGGCAAATTTTTGAAATCTCTCGCTCTAAGCTTCGTACGCCCGCCTCACGTGTGTAATAACGGATAATACCAATGATGGCTGAATCTTCGATAACAATTTCATGAGGCTTCAAACCATTCCGCTCAACTTGCTTAGTCACTAGATGGCGTTTAGCAATATTCAGCTTTTCGTCTTCTGTATATCCGGAAAGGCGGATAACTTCCATACGGTCAAGCAGCGGACCTGGGATGTTCATTGAGTTTGATGTCGCAACAAACATGACATCAGACAAGTCATAGTCCACTTCTAAGTAGTGGTCGTTAAAGGTGCTATTTTGTTCAGGGTCAAGCACCTCCAACAATGCGGAAGATGGGTCACCACGCATATCTGAAGACATTTTGTCGATTTCATCAAGCAGGAAAAGTGGGTTTTTCACGCCAACCTTTGCCATTTTTTGAATCAATTTACCCGGCAGAGAACCAATGTAAGTACGGCGGTGACCACGAATTTCTGCTTCATCACGCACTCCACCTAACGCCATACGGGTATATTGTCGACCTGTTGCCGCCGCTATCGAGCGGCCAAGAGACGTTTTACCAACGCCCGGGGGACCAACAAGACACAAAATTGGCCCTTTCAGCTTGTTGATACGACTTTGTACCGCGAGATATTCTAAAATACGCTCTTTGACACGATCTAAACCGTAGTGATCGGCATTTAAAATCTCTTCAGCTTTTGCCAAATCTTTCTTAACTTTTGAACGTTTTGCCCAAGGAACATTGACCATCCAATCAATATAGCTACGCACAACGGTTGCTTCTGCAGACATTGGAGACATCATCTTCAATTTCTGCAGCTCTTGTTCCGTTTTTTGGCGCGCTTCCTGCGGCATTTTGGAATCGTCAATCTTCTTCTTCAGCATTTCAAATTCATCAGGTGCGTCATCCATCTCACCTAATTCTTTCTGAATCGCTTTCATCTGCTCGTTGAGGTAATACTCACGCTGAGATTTTTCCATCTGCTTTTTAACACGACCACGAATTCGTTTTTCAACCTGTAATAGGTCGATCTCCGCTTCCATTTGTCCCATTAAAAATTCCAAACGTTCACTGACATCAACAATTTCGAGAACTTTTTGTTTTTCAATCAATTTCAATGGCATGTGAGCGGCGATGGTATCAGCCAAACGCGCTGCTTCATCAATCCCATTTAACGACGTTAATACTTCAGGCGGGATTTTCTTATTGAGTTTGATAAAACCATCAAATTGGTTGATTGCGCTGCGAACGACGACTTCCTGCTCTTTATCATCCAACTCAGGAGTGACAAGATACTGCGCTTCTGCGGAGAAAAATTCACGCTCGATGAAGCGATCAATTTTCGCTCGCTGTTGGCCTTCAACCAACACTTTCACGGTACCGTCAGGTAATTTCAGAAGTTGTAAAATCGTTGCAACTGTCCCGACTTCAAAAAGATCTTCAATTTTCGGTTCGTCGGTTTCCGCTTGCTTTTGTGCCACAAGTAACACTTGCTTGTTGTTATCCATCGCCGCTTCAAGGCATTGGATGGATTTTTCTCTGCCAACAAACAAAGGAATGACCATGTGAGGATAAACCACCACGTCACGTAGAGGTAGTACGGGGATCTCGATACGCTCGGAACGTTCCAAGTTCATATTATTCTCTCTTCCGCTTCAACTGATTACCGAGTATATGGGGGCTAACTCACTGGATTCAATAACAGAATAAAAAAAAGGAGGTATTTGCTACCTCCTTTAAATATTTCTGATTGAGATTTACTCTGCGCCAGCCGCTTGGCTCTCATTTCCGCTGTAAATTAGTAGCGGTTGTGATTCACCATTAATGACTGATTCATCGATAACCACTTTGCTGACATCGTTTACCGATGGCAGTTCATACATGGTTTCGAGTAGTACACCTTCCAATATTGAGCGTAAACCACGTGCGCCCGTTTTGCGGTTCATTGCTTTTTTTGCAATGGCGCGCAATGCGTCTTCACGAAACTCTAGGTCAACGTTCTCTAACTCAAACAAGGCTGCGTACTGTTTCGTCAGCGCGTTTTTCGGCTCACACAGGATTTGAATCAGTGCTTCTTCATCCAGCTCTGTCAAGGTAGCCGTTACGGGAAGACGACCGATAAATTCAGGGATCAACCCATATTTTACCAAATCTTCAGGCTCTACTTGATTGAACAACTCACCGATAGTTTTGGTTTCATCTTTAGAGCGAACTTCCGCACCAAAGCCAATACCTGAACCTGTCGCAACACGTTGTTCAATCACTTTATCTAGGCCCGCAAATGCACCACCACAGATAAAGAGGATTTTGGATGTGTCTACCTGTAAAAACTCTTGTTGTGGATGCTTACGGCCACCTTGCGGCGGAACCGAAGCGATAGTGCCTTCCACCAATTTCAACAGCGCTTGCTGAACCCCTTCACCTGAGACATCTCGGGTAATTGAAGGATTTTCTGCTTTACGAGAAATCTTATCAATTTCATCGATGTAGACGATACCACGTTCCGCTTTTGCAACGTCATAATCACATTTTTGCAGCAGCTTTTGGATGATGTTTTCAACATCTTCGCCAACATAGCCTGCTTCAGTTAATGTGGTGGCATCTGCCATTGTGAAAGGTACGTCTAGGAAACGAGCTAATGTTTCTGCAAGCAGTGTTTTACCACTACCTGTTGGGCCAATAAGAAGAATATTACTCTTACCTAACTCAACCCCATCGCTCGTTTTATCACCGTTTCGTAAACGCTTGTAGTGATTATATACGGCCACTGCGAGCACTTTTTTTGCATGTTCCTGGCCAATCACATAGTCATCAAGATGTTCACGGATCTTATGCGGCGTAGGTAACGCCTCAGATTCCTTTTTTGGCAGAACATCCTTAATCTCTTCACGAATGATGTCGTTACATAAATCAACGCATTCATCACAGATGTAAACAGAAGGACCGGCGATCAGCTTGCGAACTTCGTGCTGGCTTTTGCCACAGAAAGAGCAATACAACAGTTTACTACTACCGCTCTCTTTGCTTTTGTCTGTCATTCGCTAACCTCTTAGCCTTTACTTTTAATCGTCTGAGTGTAACTCAAATTACGCCAAAATGCGTTAAACAATTCTGAGAACTGTTATTCGCCGCGGTGACGCAAGACTGCATCGACTAAACCGTATTCCACAGCTTGGTCAGCAGACATAAAGTTATCACGGTCGGTATCACGCTCGATAACTTCAAGCGGTTGGCCTGTATGCTCAGCAAGCAATTTGTTGAGTTTTTGCTTGATGGTAAGGATCTCTTGAGCATGGATCTGGATATCCGAAGCTTGGCCTTGGAAACCACCTAACGGCTGATGAATCATCACGCGTGAGTTAGGCAACACATAACGTTTACCCGGAGCACCACCAGCTAATAGGAATGCTCCCATTGAACAAGCTTGGCCCATACAAACAGTGCTAACATTCGGCTTGATGAACTGCATGGTGTCATAAATTGACATACCAGCAGTCACACTACCTCCTGGCGAGTTGATGTAGAGGAAAATATCTTTATCAGGGTTTTCCGATTCTAAAAACAACAGCTGCGCTACAACAAGGTTAGCCATGTGATCTTCAACTTGACCTGTTAAGAAAATCACTCGTTCTTTGAGTAGGCGAGAATAAATATCGTATGAGCGCTCACCGCGGGAAGTCTGCTCAACCACCATGGGTACTAGCGCGTCAAAAATTGGCGACATTGCGTTTTTTTCTTGGTAGCTCATATTGTTATGTCCCTAAAATAAATGGCCCGAATGATGGGTATCACACGGACCATTGTTAGCAGAATAGTTAACCTGTAGTCAACCACCTACGCTACATATTGCTTATTAAGCAGGTTGCTGGTTCATTAGCTCATTGAAGCTAACAGCCTTTTCAGAAACCTGTGCTTTAGCAATGATCGCGTCGATTGCTTGCTCTTCTAGAGCAAGGTTACGCATGTTGTTCATCATTTGCTGATTTTGAGAATAGTATGCCATTACTTCAGCTGGATCTTCGTACGCTGTTGCCATCTCTTCGATCAATGCTTTCACTTTATCTTCGTCAGCTTTTAGCTCTTCAGACTTGATCACTTCACCAAGAAGTAGGCCAACCACTACGCGACGTTTTGCTTGTTCTTCGAACAATTCACGTGGTAGTTGAGCGGCCGCTTCTGGGTTACCGCCAAAGCGTTGCGCAGCTTGTTGACGCAGTACGTCGATCTCTTGATCGATCAGTGCAGAAGGAACATTGATATCGTTCTCTTTTACTAGACCTTCAATCGCTTGCTCTTTAATGCGGTTTTTTACTGCTTGCTTAAGTTCACGTTCCATATTCTTGCGAACTTCAGCTTTCAGCGCTTCAACGCCACCTTCAGCGACACCGAATTTGGCAACGAACTCGTCGTTTAACTCTGGTAATTCACGCACTTCAACTTTGTTGATTTTAATTGCGAATTTCGCCGCTTTACCTTTTAGATTTTCCGCGTGGTAATCTTCAGGGAAGTTAACGTCGATTTCAAATTCCATACCTTTGGTTTTGCCAACGATACCGTCTTCAAAACCAGGGATCATGCGACCTGCACCCATTTCTAGAGGGAAGTTTTCAGCTTTACCGCCTTCAAACTCAACGCCATCAATAGAACCAACGAAATCGATCGTCGCGCGCGAACCCGCTTCCGCAGCTGCGTCTACTTCTTTCCACGTTGCTTGTTGCTTGCGTAACGTTTCTAGCATCTCGGCAACGTCTTCTTCCTTCACTTCAACCGCTGGTTTTTCAACAGTGATGTTTTCTAGACCTTTTAACTCAACTTCTGGATATACTTCAAAAGTTGCATTGAAAACAAGGTCTTGGCCTTCTTCGATAGAAACTGGTGCAAATGTTGGTGCGCCTGCTGGGTTGATTTTCTCTTTTACGATAGCTTCAATGAAGTGGCGTTGCATCACTTCACCCATGACGTCTTGACGTACCGCTTTACCGTACATTTGCGCAACCATTTTCAAAGGCACTTTGCCTTTGCGGAAACCATCGAAACGACGATTCTTAGCGATATTGCGTAGCTCTTTTGTAACTGCATCTTCGATGTTAGCAGCAGGAACAGTAATATTCAGACGGCGCTCTAGGCCTTCTAGCGTTTCAACAGTAACTTGCATTATTTATAAACCTCAAAACTGGCCCAGTATTTCTGAGCAATATGAGCCGCAACTTAGGCGATGCCTTGTGCTTGGCTGCATCCTTGTGTTGTGCTCTATCCGAACACTTATATTAAAACCAGCATCAACATTGGCCAAAAGACCCAATATTGGACTAATAAGCGATATCTTTAGAGACTCTAATGCATCACAAAAGGTATCTCTGATTAGTCTCAGGACAGAAAATTTAGACGCGACATTCTACCGACCAGAATCAGTGCTGTCGAGCCAATCACCGCAGAGAGATGATTCCGTACCCTAAATTGCTTTCTAAGTGCTAAAAATTCCACCAACGTGAAAAAGCACAGTTTTGAAATGGGGACAATAAAGGCTTTTTCAAGGGAATCGAGGCTTTTTTTACCCCAAAAGCGTAAAAAGAGATCTTGCTCCTGTTTTGCACCCCACAATTGCGCTCTTTTTAAACATCACCCAAAGGAAAACCAGTAGAATTATGAGTCAATGCTGGGAGCATTATCACTTGCAAAAATGGATATCTCTCGCAAAAGAACTGCCCTTGTCGCGCCGCTGAACATGGAGAAAGGATGCTACATATTCGCCGAGTAAACCTTATTTTTGTAACGTTATTCCTTTTGTCTACCGCGGCTGGGGCGCATTTTGTTTGGCGGCACAACTACCAAAGTTTATTGATTGAACATCAAGCTCAGCTAGAGCGATTCTCTAGCCACATCACCACAAAACTTGATAAATATGCACATATCCCAAGATTGCTAGCCAAAGATAAAGAACTCATTGACGCTTTACACAGCCCCAGCAATAGCGCCCAAATTGAAATCACTAATCGCTATTTAGAACAGGTCAATGAAGTGATTCAAGCCGCTGACACCTACCTCATCGACCAATATGGCAACACGATCGCAGCAAGTAACTGGCACCTCACTCATTCATTTATTGGCCGAAACTTCGCTTGGCGGCCTTACTTTAAAACGGCCATAACTGGGCAAGAGAGCCAATATTTTGCGTTAGGATCAACATCGGGGCAACGAGGATATTACTACTCCTACCCTATTGTTTATGCCGCGGATGTCATTGGCGTAGTGGTAGTGAAGATGGACCTTTCCGCGATTGAGGAAAACTGGCAGAGCAAACAAAGCTATTTTGTCGCCACCGACAACAACAACATTATTTTCATGTCCAGCCAACCGGAGTGGCTGTTTAAAAGTGTTGCCATGCTGAGCGAAAGCGATCGAATTGCGGTTCAAAATAGCCGCCAATATCTTGATACCTCCATTCGCTCACTCGGATTGATCGGCGATTTCAGCGCATCCGTTGCCGGATGGGAAAATCCTTATCAAACTTGGATTAAAGGCGATTTCATCGTTTCAACCAAACCGCTGCCCAGTATCGGGCTCAACATTCGGGTTTTATCGCCCAAAATAAACATTTTCTGGGATAGCTTTGGATTTACTCTGATCAACAGCATGCTGTTTGCCATCGTTTACTTAGGGCTATTACTGGTTCATCACCGCCAACTCAAACAGCGCCAAATCGAACAGTTACAGTCTGAAGCAAAACAAAAATTAGAGTTTCTGGTGATGGAGCGAACCTCTGCACTGCACGCGGAAATTGCGGAGCGAAGTAAAACAGAGAGCATGTTACGCCAAACTCAAGATGAATTGATTCAAGCAGCGAAACTGGCTGTGCTTGGGCAAATGTCCGCCAGTATTAGTCACGAGCTGAATAATCCACTGGCCGCTATCCGCAGTTTTGCCGACAATGGGCGGCGTTTTTTAGCCAATGGTAAGCCGGAACGGACCGATGACAACTTGACTCGTATTTCAGCGCTCACCGAACGCATGGCTAAAATCAGTGAACAGCTCAAATCGTTTGCGCGAAAAAGTAACACCGATGAGAAAGTGAACGCGCAATTATTACCGATCATTTTGTCGACAAAAGAGTTGATGCAACCGCAATTTAAATCGAATTTGATTCAGTTTGAAATGGAATTACCCGCGATGGATCTTTGGGTGCGTGTCAATCCAATCCAACTAGAACAAGTCTTGATTAACTTGCTAACCAACGCGATGCAGGCCCTTGAGGAACAACATCAAAAATGCGTTCGTTTGAGCACTGAGTGCAAGGCCTCTCAAGTGTTGATCCATATTGATGATAACGGCCCGGGAATTACACAAGAAAAAATAGCCCATCTTTTCGAACCGTTTTTCACCACGAAAAAAAATGGCTTAGGCTTAGGCTTGTCGATTTCACAGCAGATAATACAAAGCATGGACGGTGAGTTAACGATGGCCAGTTCACCGCAGTGTGGGGCGCGATTTTCAGTCTCTCTACCGATCGTTACGCCAAGCGCGTGATTTACAGACAAAGTATGGTTTAAAGATAAAAAGCAGTTAAGGACAACCAATGTGTGATGTATTTTTTATCGATGATGAGGCGGATATCCGTATCGCCATTGCGCAAAGTTTCGAGCTCGCCGACCTCACAGCGCGGTTATTTTCCAGTGCGGAAGAAGCCTTACTGGCGGCCAAAGCCGACGGGCTGCCTCTTGTGGTGGTGAGTGATATTTGCTTACCTGGCCTCAGTGGCCAGAGCTTACTCAACTCGATTCATCATCAAGATGCTGAGGTCCCTGTTATTTTGATCACAGGACATGGCGATATTTCGATGGCCGTACAAGCGATGCACGATGGCGCATACGATTTTATCGAAAAACCTTTTGCTACTGAACGCTTGATAGAAACCATCCACCGCGCGATAGAAAAACGCCACTTAACGTTAGAAAATCAGCAGCTAAAACGCAGCTTAAAAGCGAGCCAAACTCTTGGACCACGCATTATCGGTAATACTGGCAACATCCAAGCGTTAAGGGACACCATCACTCATGTCGCCGACACTCAGGCTGATATTCTACTGTTTGGCGAAACTGGCACAGGAAAAGAGCTAGTTGCTCGCTCGTTACATGAGCAGAGTTCTCGCCGCGAGCTCAATTTCGTCGCACTGAACTGCGGCGCAGTGCCTGAAAATTTGATAGAAAGTGAACTTTACGGCCATGAAAAAGGCGCCTTTACTGGCGCTGAAACCAAACGCATTGGCAAATTTGAACATGCACAAGGCGGCACCTTATTTCTGGACGAGATTGAATCAATGCCGATGCAGGCGCAAATTCGTTTATTACGCGTATTGCAAGAAAGAGTCATTGAACGAGTTGGGTCCAATACCTTGATTCCTCTGGATATTCGAGTCATCGCCGCAACAAAAGTTGATTTAAAGCAAGCAGCTCAAGCAGGCACCTTTCGTCAAGATCTCTACTATCGCTTAAACATTGTCACATTAGATATTCCACCACTTCGCCAACGTAAAGAGGATATTCCTGCGCTTTTCCATCATTTTTTGTTAGTGGCCGCGGCTCGTTACGGTAAAGCGGCAACCGCACTCTCTCAACCTGAAATGCAGCGCTTAATCAGCCATGACTGGCCGGGAAACGTGCGCGAACTACGCAACGCCGCAGAGCGCTATGTGCTATTGGGGAAACTGGCTCAGTTAGGCGACAGCGAGCCATCACAAAAATTACCCACCCATTTAGTCGACCAAGTGGCCGAATTTGAAAAATCAGTGATTGAACAAGCATTGATTGAGTGTGGTGGGCGTATCAATGAAACAATGGAAAGACTCAACGTACCGCGTAAAACGTTGTACGACAAAATGCAGCGTTACGGATTAGACAAAGAGCTCTATAAAATATAGAGCTCTAATAACATGCCGCAGCCATAGAAATTTCAGGTCAGCATTTTGGTTACTTAGTGATGATTTCCGGCCCCATTAAGGTGGTTGGTAACCAAGTGGAAATCCAAGGCACGTAGGTCACAATCATCAAAAATAGGAACATAATCGCCACCCACGGTAGCGCCGCTTTCACCACATTCATCATCGACATTTTGGCTACCCCTGCGGTGACAAACAAGTTTAACCCGACGGGCGGTGTGATCATCCCTATTTCCATGTTCACCACCATCATGATCCCAAGGTGAATGGGGTCAATACCGAGTGCGATGGCGATGGGGAAGACCAATGGAGCAACAATGATCAGCAGCCCTGATGGCTCCATAAACTGACCACCAAGTAGCAGTAATATGTTGACTACAATCAAAAATGTTATAGGCCCGAGACCGGCGGAAAGCATCGATTCAGCAATAATTTGCGGAATGCGCTCTTCGGTCAGAACATGTTTCAATATCAATGCATTGGCGATAATAAATAGCAGCATGATGGTCAGTTTGCCTGCATCAAACAAAGTCGCTTGCGTATCTTTATGGAAAAAGGCTTGCACGATTTTGACCAAGGCAGGTTTGGTATTTTCTTTGTCGGCGAACGGCCCCATATCTTTGTAAACAAAATTGGCAATCAAGAAAGCGTATACCGCTGCCACCGCAGCCGCTTCGGTTGGCGTAAAGATACCACCGTAAATCCCGCCGAGAATGATCACCACCAGCAACAAACCCCAGCTGGCATCTTTGGCGGCGAAGATCGCTTCTTTCCAACCCACAAAAGGTTGTTTCGGCAGGTTTTTAATTCGTGCAAAAATGTAGATAGCAACAATCAGCATCAAACCCGCTAATAAACCGGGGATCACACCGCCTAAAAACATGCGCCCTACCGATACATCAGTGGCAGCGGCGTACACGACCATTACAATCGAAGGTGGGATCAAGATGCCCAATGTACCAGCATTACAAATAACCCCCGCAGCAAACTCTTTGCTGTAGCCATTTTTGACCATTCCAGCAATAACAATACTGCCGATCGCCACCACTGTCGCCGGTGAAGAACCTGACAGCGCTGCAAACATCATACAGGCCACTACCGAAGCAATCGCCAGCCCTCCCCGAAACCAACCCACCATAGCGATAGCGAAACGGATAATGCGTTTTGCCACACCTCCGGTTGACATAAAGCTGGAAGCCAAAATAAAAAATGGAATCGCAAGCAAAGTGTAATGGCCTTCAAAAGCGTTAAACAAGGTTTGAGCCACTGACGCTAAAGAAGTATCGGAGTGCCAAAGTAGGAACAGAACGCTGGATAATCCGAGCGAGATAGCAATGGGTACACCGACTAACATAAAGCCGATGACCATAACAAACAGCAGTAAAATATCCATGAATTAACGCTCCTTGCGAGAATCAATAGGCGGGGTCGCTTCGCGGTTCGGCTCTAATATGGTCTCGCTCACTTGTGCCATTTCCGCTTTCAGCGCTTCAAGATCTTCCTCGGCTTCATGGCCAGAAATCATTCTGTCTAACTTACCGCTGAGAATTTGATAGGCGATTTGTAAAAAGCGAAAAGTGAGTAATCCCATCCCGATAGGCAATGCCATGTATGGAATAAAGCGCGGCATTTTTTCATAGCGCTCCCCTTCATTGAGCCAATCGGAGAGAAATTGCAGCATTTCCGGCATAGGAATATCGTCGGTTTCATACCAAGCACGCTCAGTCGCAAACGGATACCAGTAATTCCACGAACCGATGAGCAGTAAAATAGAAAAGGTTAAACAACAAGCCACCGCGACCAGTGCAGACACTTTTCGCATGGTTGCTGGCACCATGTTAATGACCACATCAACTCCGATGTGAAAGTGTTTCTTTACCCCATAGGACGCACCAACCAGTACCATCCATGCAAACATGAACACGGTTAATTCCAATGCCCATAAAATGTTGCCGTTAAAAACATAGCGATAAACAACGTTAACGAACGTTAATAAGGTCATCGAGCCCAAGAAGAATGCAATCAGCATTTCTTCAATCGCATCGGTAAATCGGCCGACTTTAGAGAAAAAAGAGTGTTCCATGTGATACATCGCTCTCATAGTAATTATCGGAATTGACTCAAGGTCACCGCACGGCTTCAGGTTAGTTATCAATGAGACGAGCAATAAACGCGTTGAGTCCAACCCCACCACGCAAGGTGGGGTTGGAGGCTGATTATTTGTTTGAAGCCAGCGCTGCCTCAATCAAATCTGAACCGATGTCTTTTTCAAATTTCTGCCACACAGGCTTCAGCGTTGTAACCCATTGCTGGCGCTGTTCAGGTGTGAGAGTGCGGATCACGCCTCCGGCTTCCAACACGTATTGTCTATTTTGGAGCTCGACTTTATTTGATTCCGCATTACGCGCTTCAGTGACTTCTTTTAAAATGGTCGCGAACTGGTCACGCACGTCGGCTGGCAGGCTGTCCCACCACTTGCTCGATGTCACCACTAGGTAGTCCAAAATGCCGTGATCGGTTTCGGTAATGCCATCTTGCACTTCAAAGAATTTCTTACCGTAAATGTTGGACCATGTATTTTCTTGACCATCAATAACTTTAGTTTGCAAACCGCCATACACTTCTGCAAAAGACATTTTTTGCGGGTTTGCACCAAGCTGCTCAAACTGAGCCACCAGTACATCAGATGCTTGCACGCGGAACTTTAATCCTTTTGCATCCGCCGGAACGAGTAGAGGTTTATTGGCTGACATCTGTTTCATACCGTTATGCCAAAATTCCAACCCTTTCACCCCACGACGTGTCATTGAATTCTTTAGTTTTTCACCGTCAGCTGAGTTTTGGAAACGGTCAACTGCGTCCACATCCTCAAATAGGAATGGCAGGTCAAAAATACGGAATTTTTTGGTGAATTTTTCAAATTTTGATAATGAAGGCGCCGCTAGCTGCACATCGCCGTTTAGCATGGCCTCCAATACTTTGTCGTCATCGTATAAGGTTGAATTAGGGAAAACTTGTAGGCAAGCCTTACCATTCATCTCCTTATTAACACGCTCTTCAAGCAGCGAAGCCGCAATGCCTTTAGGGTGCTTATCTGTATTCGTGACGTGGCTAAATTTAATGACGATTTCGCCGGGGTCGCAATTTGCGGCCGCATTAAAACTAGTTACAGCAAGAATGGAAGCGGTCAGCAAAGTCAGTGGCTTTAACATTATTATTCTCCTTGATTGAACATATCAGCCCCATCAATGGGTGCTGGTTGTTTTCTATAAGGCAATTAACAAGCCAACATGACACATTCCATTAACAAGCCAGTAACCATAAGGTGTCACCAGCTATTCAGTTAACAACAACCCATAGAATCTTATGATATAAAGAAAAAATGGGTAGAAAATGACCCAAGGAATATGAATTTTGGGTGGGAAATGACACCCAGCTAAATCCATCAAAGGGCGGCGATGAGAATGACAAAAAAATGTGAAACAGGAAGGAAGCGCACCCTCCGCCCAAACAGCAAGCCTAGTTTGGGCACTCCCCCCGAGCTCTTTATCGGAGAGCGCGCTAATTGGTTAGAACCGACAGATTATGTTAGTAGCACACAGAAAGTGGTGTGCTACAAGAAGAGGGTGAGCAGGCAGGCTAAAAAACCTACCCACTCTGGGGGTTAGGGCTACATCGCAGCTTTCACCGCTTTCGCTAGTTTTTGTGCTGCTTGTTTTGGATCCGCTTTCGGATCATTGAAGAAGTTCGTTACGACATCAAAAATCGCGCCTTGGGCATAGCTGGTTGTCGACATACCATGGGCAATACTGGGCACAAGGTTGTTGGACTTAGCCGTCGCTTTAAAGGCCGCCATTGAGTCCAACGCGCACTGGTCAAATTTTGACATATTCATATCTGTGCGTACCGGGATCGAGCCTTTGTTGAGGTTAAATACCTCTTGGAATTTAGGATCTAGGATCGTGGCGGCTAGTGCTTTTTGCGCCTGCTTATTGTCTGCATCAGTTAGCTCAAAAAAGACAAAACTATCGACATTATGGATAAATTGATCGGCCGTACCTGGCGCGGCCACGCACAGGTAATCTTTACCCGCAACTTTGCCCGCTGCGGTAAACTCCCCTTTTGCCCAGTCGCCCATGATCTGCATCGCCGCTTCACCATTTATCACCATTGAAGTCGCAACGTTCCAATCACGGCCTGGAGAGTTAACATCAATGTAGTCATGAACTTTTTTAAACTGGCTGAACACGTCAACCATTTTGTCGCCCGCGAGCACAGCCATATCAAGCTCAACAAATGCTTTCACGTAATCTTGTGAGCCAAGAACGCTCAACGCCACCGTTTCAAAAACCGTCGCGTCTTGCCAAGGTTGACCACCGTGCGCCAGTGGCACATAACCCGCGGCTTTGATCTTATCGCCCGCAACAAAAAACTCGTCTAACGTAGTTGGCACTTTAGCACCCACTTTAGCCAGTACCGCAGGGTTAACCCACAACCAGTTGACGCGATGCACGTTAACTGGCACGGCCACATACTGGCCATTCCACTTCATGACATTGGTGATCATCGGTGGTACGACTTCATCCCAACCACCCTGTTTGGCTACATCATTAAGATTCGTGAGAAAACCAAGCCCCGCCCATTCTTGAATATCGTGTCCTTTAATTTGAGCCGCCGACGGTGGGTTACCCGACACCGCGCGCGTTTTCAATACCGTCATGGCACTTTCACCACCACCACCTGCGACAGCGAAATCTTTCCAACTATGGCCTTGCTGCTCCAACATTTCGGTGAGCACAGCTATCGACTTGGCTTCACCACCGGAAGTCCACCAATGGAGTACTTCCACTTCACCAGCATGAGTCGAAGGGATGAAAGAAACAGAGAGGAAAGATAAAGCAAGCAGAGTGTTATGGAATTTCATCATCATCTTCCTTGGTTTTGATTCGGCAAACCTGATTCGCAAACTTTTATTAACCATTAAAGTGCTGATCGTTTACCTACTAGTCTAATCAAAGAAAATTTTTTTCGTTGAAACAAACCGTAATTTTAACGTAACGAAAGCGTTACACTACACCGCTAACGTAGGTGGGATAAAGACTTGTGCTTCCAGACCACCATGAGCTGGATTGCGTAAAATGAGATCTCCGCCGTGTCCATGTAAAATACTTCGGCATATTCCAAGACCAAGACCGTGGCCTTGGTCATCATCGGCAAGGCGAAAATAGGGCTCAAAGACCGCTTCTAATTTATCTATCGGGATCCCCGGGCCTTGGTCTTGAATGGTGATAACCACCCACTCTGGATTTTCTTCCAACTTCACCCACACTTGCTGACCATACTTCACGCCATTGCCAATCAAGTTTGTCAATACTCGTTGAATAGCTAGAGGCTTAGCGATTATCGGTTCAAGCTGTGTAGGCGTAAAATGGACCACTTGGCGAGTTAAGTTGTACCCTTCAGCAATCGTCTGAATCATCTCATTGAGATCAATACTGCTGTTATTTTCGTGTAAATCGGTATCTCGCACGCACTGCAATGCCCCTTTAACCATCATCTCTAGCTCATCGAGATCGCGGTTAAATTTTTCGCGCTTAACATCGCTTTCGAGCAATTCAGCCCTTAGGCGTAAGCGGGTGATGGGTGTTTTTAAATCATGAGAGATGGCCGAAAACAGATGCTCTCTATCGGCCACGTAACGTCGAATTCGTTGCTGCATACGATTGAATGCGCGGGTCGCCGTAATCAATTCTGTCGCCCCCTCTTCACGCAAGGGACGCTGGGCAATATCCATACTCATCTCATTCGCCGCTTTGGCTAAATTTCTCAGTGGCCGAACTTGGCGGCGCATAAGCAAGTAGGTCAACGCTAACAAAATGGTGGTGGAAAAAAAGAGAAATAAGATCTGCTCTTTTCTTAGTAGAGTGTCATCCAATTTCACGTATGGAGCGGGAAGTAGCGCCGCCACGTAAACCCATTCATGGCTTGAGAGTTCGATTTGCACCACCAGCACTGGCGGGTTTAGCGGTTCAAGTGTGAGTGTATGGTAGGCCCACGACTTGGGTAAGTCGCTGAGAAAAATATCGTTTTTTAGTAATCGCAAATGTTCTGGTTTGGTAAATTCAACTTGAATACTCTCAACGTTATTGAGCTTTTGTTGCAACACTTCCCTCACCGCATCGACTGAAGCTCGCTTGAGCGGCGTATCGATAATCGGCTCCACAGTCAATGGCTCTTTATTGAATGAGACAAAAAAACGGGTTCCCCCCATATTGCGAATTTGATCCAGCACGATATGCCGATATTTGACGGGTAGTGATTGAAAAAAGGTCACGGTGGAAGCAAACATACCTGCCATGCTAGAAGAAACGGAACTGATCCCTTCCAACTCTTTTTGTTTAGATTGGCTGTACCAAATCGCCGTTGCGATGCCCTGCGCTATCACCACCGCCAACAAAGTCAGCAGCAGTGTTCGTGAGACAAGAGAGTTGGGTTTTAATCGTGAAAAGAGACGTCTTAGCGTCATTTTTAATGGCCGTAACTGACCGGAACGGCCAGAATATAGCCGTTGCCACGCATAGTTTTAATGTAGTGAGGGTATTTTGCACTATCACCCAATCGCTGACGTAAACGGCTAAGTTGCACGTCGATACCTCGCTCAAAAGGGAGCGCTTCACGTCCACGAGTAGCAAATGAGATGGTATCGCGATCAAGCACTTCCTTAGGCCGGGTTAAAAACAGCATCAGTAGTGCAAAATCACTGCCCGACAAGTCATGCTCATCGGCACGCTCTAGATGTGTAATTCGGTGTGACAAGGTATCGAGTTGCCAATCACCAAACGTAATCTGTTTGGGCAGCGCATCGGTTGTTTTTTCATCATTGACTTGTACCCGGCGCAGCAAAGCCTTGATGCGCGCCATTAACTGACGCGGGTTAAAAGGTTTCGCCACATAATCATCCGCGCCAATTTCTAAACCAATGATTTGGTCAGTTTCATCA
Organism: Vibrio sp. V12_P9A6T4; assembly: GCF_963874835.1. Classification (NCBI taxonomy): domain Bacteria; kingdom Pseudomonadati; phylum Pseudomonadota; class Gammaproteobacteria; order Vibrionales; family Vibrionaceae; genus Vibrio; species Vibrio sp. V12_P9A6T4. Next base: position 29,593 of record NZ_CAWNJO010000060.1, read on the forward strand.
GAAACCGCGGTCAACATAATGATAGGAACGTTCGAATGACGACGGATTTTTTGGCATAAAGTAAAACCATCGTCTCCGGGCATCATCACATCCAACAAAATAAGATCGGGATAACTGTTGCGTTCCAAATAGGCTAATAGCTCGATGCCATCCGCGGTGGTGACGATATCAAAACCAGACTTCGTCAAGTACTCATCTAATAATTGCCGAATCTCTTCGTCATCATCCACGACTAGAATGCGCGTTCTTGCCTGCATGTCCACTATCCATATTTTCAACTGATCGGCCTAGTGTAGCTATAGGTCATTTTTTTGATTATTGATATTTATGTAAAGTTTGAATTCTGTCTAGATAGAGATCACAAAATGCGTTACTTATGAGGAACAACTGATTTCCATTTTTTTCCCCCATTCAGGAGGAAGCTGGGCAAAATGACTCTTTTCCGGCTGCTCGGCATAAGGGTTGGCTAACAATTGTGCTAATTGGTGCACTTGTTGGTAATCACCTTGTTCTGCCTTATCGATCGCTTGTTGAGCCAAATAATTACGCAAAATATATTTCGGATTCACTTTTCTCATCTCTGCGCAGCGCTGCTCAATCGAAATCGCGTTCCCCGAACTGTCGATTTCTCGCTCACAACGAGCCAGATACTGTTCAAGCCAAACTTGTGCCGCGCCGCGGTCAATGAAGAGATCCAATACAGGTTGCTCCCCTTCGTGATCCAAATTGGATAATTGCCGGAAAAAACGAGTGTAGTCAGTGTGATTTTTGGTTAATAACTCAAACAGTTGCTCAAACAACACCGAATCACCGGGCAGAGAGGTCAATAACCCCAATTTACGACGCATTTGCTGGCTAAAATAACGGCCGAGCTGTGCTTCAAACTGGGCGAGTGCCGCTTCCAAATCGCTTCTTTCAACTAACGGTGACAATGCATGTGCTAAAGCGGACAGGTTCCACAACGCCACGCGCGGCTGCTGATCAAACGCGTAGCGGCCTTGATAATCGGAGTGATTGCCAATATAAGTCGGTTCATAATCGTCGAGAAAAGCAAAAGGACCGTAGTCAAAGGTTTGACCGAGGATAGACATGTTGTCGGTATTCATCACACCATGGGCAAATCCAACCGCTTGCCAATCGGCAATCATCTTAGCAGTACGCTCAACAATGTGACTAAACATGGCCGCATAAGGTTTTTCTTGTGTAAGGCAATCAGGGTAATGCCACTCAATCACTTTATCAGCCAGTTGCTTTTGCTCTGCTAATTGGTTGGTATAGAAAAAATGTTCAAAATGACCAAAGCGAATATGGCTCTGCGCTACACGTACCAGCAGCGCACCTCGCTCTTGTTTTTCTCGATAAACAGGCGTGTCACTGCTCATCATCGCTAATGCTCTTGTGGTCGCAATCCCAAGACCCGCCATCGCCTCACTACACAAGTATTCGCGAATAGTGGAGCGCAGTACGGCGCGGCCATCCCCCATACGCGAATAAGGCGTAAGCCCTGCACCTTTCAAATGCAGATCATACACTTCCCCCGTTTTACTCTCGATTTCGGCCAACAGTAACCCACGGCCATCACCCAAATCAGGGTTATAAATACCAAATTGATGGCCCGCGTATTTCATCGCTAATGGCTTAAATTGCGCGAGAATAACTTGGCCAGACAGGCTGTGCAGTAGCTCATCATTAGGTTGTACTGGTAAAGACAAATCGCCAGCCAGTGAGGCATTCCAAGCAACCCAACGCACATTGTCTAAAGGCGTTGGGTTCACTTGAGAATAAAAAGCCGAGGGTAATTCACCATAGCGAGTGTGCAGTGTTACTTGATCCCAAATCGACATGCGAAGTCCTCATAATATGGTTTTTGGTTAGACTTTTGCACGTTAGCAAATACTTGAGCTCTAGACTAGGGTATTATTAGGCAAAGTTGTCACCTATTACAGGTCACATTCAAGGTGAAGTCGATGTTATCCATTTTTGATATTTTTAAAATTGGTGTGGGCCCTTCTAGCTCACACACCAATGGGCCAATGATTGCAGGCTATCAATTTAGCCAAATCATTGCTGATTTAACGCAAGTGGCAAGAGTGCAGATTGACCTTTACGGTTCATTATCACTTACAGGACGTGGCCACCACACGGATCGCGCCGTGATATTAGGCCTGCTGGGCAATAAGCCTGACACCATCAAAATCACCAGCGCCAATCAAGCGCTAGCGCATGCTATTGAACACGGCGAGCTTAATTTAGCGGGAAAACAGCTCATTCCATTCCAGCTAAAAACAGACCTCCTCTTCCAAAATACTAATCTTCCCTTACATGAAAATGGTATGACGATTACCGCTTTTGGATCGCAAGGAGAAACGTTAGCCTTTGAAACTTACTACTCGGTGGGAGGCGGTTTTGTTGCTACCGCCAAAGAGTTGGAACACGGTAGTGCAAATGCACACGTGGAGGTCGAATTTCCTTTTACTTCAGCTGATGAATTACTCTTTAAAGCCGAAAAACATGGCTTAAGTTTAGGCAGTCTCGTTTTGCGCAATGAAATAGCGTTTCATGATCTTGAAACGATTAACCACAAAGCCGATCAAATTTGGAAAGTGATGTCACTCTGCATGCAGCGCGGCTTTGAAACGGAAGGCATTCTCGAAGGTGGGTTGCATGTCACGCGCCGCGCGCCAGCACTGCTCAAAAAGCTCGAAGCTAACGCGGCGATTGAAAGTGACCCAATGGAGATTATGGACTGGATTAACCTGTTTGCTTTCGCGGTCAGTGAAGAAAATGCAGCGGGAGGGCAAGTGGTCACCTCGCCAACCAATGGCGCGGCAGGAGTGATACCCGCCGTATTAATGTATTACCACCGCTTTATCCGAGAGCTTGACACTAAGCAGTTGAAAGATTTTCTCGCCGTGGCTGGCGCTATTGGTATTTTGTACAAAACCAATGCTTCTATTTCGGGGGCCGAAGTAGGCTGTCAAGGGGAGATTGGAGTCTCTTCCTCAATGGCAGCGGCAGGGTTGACCGCGCTAAGAGGTGGCAGCAACGAACAAATTTGCATGGCGGCTGAAATTGCCATGGAGCATTCATTGGGTATGACATGCGACCCAATGGGTGGCTTAGTTCAAGTCCCTTGCATCGAACGCAATGCAATGGGAGCCGTGAAAGCGATTAACGCTTCACGCATGGCCCTAAAACGGACCAGCAAATGCTTAATTTCTCTAGATAAAGTGATTGAGACCATGTACCAGACGGGGAAAGATATGAATCGGAAATATCGAGAAACCTCGTTAGGCGGCTTAGCGTTAATCCACCTATCACCACCTTGTGAATAGTAATACCGTTCAATCCTCATCAAGCCCTGTGTGAATACAGGGCTTATTTAAGCGGTAAATTCAGGAATGCGTAACTCTTGGTTCTGGGTAATCGCTTCTCGCTGCACAATCCACTGAAAGCTGAGCGACAACACACAAATCTCAACCGCACAAACCACTAACCAGACGAGTGACAATAGTAATGTCAATGGCAGAAAATGCAGATTAAACAAGGGCTGTAGTAGTGCGTTGATAAGCATGGGGATCACACCTATCAGCACAAATAGTGCTTTGGCGTGGGGCTTTGACATTTGCCACGCGGCACTCAAACCTCTAGGTTGATGATCTAGTGCTGTTGCTGGCAAAACTAATGACCAGCGGGAGATAAACCAGCCAATAGGCAGCATTGCGGCATAGGTACAAAGCTGGATTAACCACATTGGCATAGTCACTATATTTGCCAGCGAGCCAATGATAAACATGGGTATGATTAGAATGGCAAACAGCATAGCGCCTAAAGCAGCCCACCATCCAATAAAGCGCAATTCACGCGAACTTAAATAAAAAATCGTGCTCAAACGGCAAGATTTTTCACCCAGCAGAACCAAACGATGCAAGCGCACTGTCGCCATCGCCGCCGTTACCGTATAAAGCACATAAACAATCACATTCGTTAATGTAAACAACTGTTGTGGATCATCAAAGTCAACAACACCAATCGTGAAATAGAGATTCACTACCAAAAAAGGTGAAGATTGCAGCATGAGAGTCAGCCAATTTTTTTGGACTAATTTTAACGCACTCACCACAGTATACTGAATCGGTAGCTGCTGATATTCCATGAATCTATTCCCTGCCAAATAAGTAAGGTTAATATATCGAAAATAGATCCCACTTGTTCTAAAAGCTCTGTGATGCCAATCCAACTCCCTGCACTCATTGATAACAATCTTATTGGTATCTCATATTAGTGACTCGGCAACGAGGCGCTATTCTGAATAAGGAGACAATCGCTGACACTGAGGTATCTCACCGCATTTGAAAAGTTCATGCTAGAATGCGCCGAATTTGCGATGAGTTGCACTCAAAGTATTAGGGCGTAGCGCCTTACGATGAGAAAGCCATCGCTTGCTAACTGTTTTGACTTTTTAACTCTGAGAGCCCGCATGCCATTTTCCAACCTAGGATTGAGCGATCCAATCTTAAAAGCCGTTCACGAACTCGGCTATTCTGCCCCAACACCGATTCAAGAACAGGCAATCCCAGCCATTTTGACGGGTAAAAATGTCATTGCGGCAGCGCAAACCGGCACGGGTAAAACCGCTAGCTTTGTACTGCCCATTTTGCAGATGCTTAGTCAAGGAACAACTCAGCGCGCCAAACGTGTTCGCGCATTAATTTTAGCGCCCACTCGCGAATTGGCTCTGCAAGTGGAAGAGAACGTCACTCAATACGCCAAGTATCTGCCCTTAACCTGCCTTGCGATGTACGGCGGTGTCGATTCGCAAAAACAAAAACAACGCTTGATTGAAGGGGTGGATATTTTGATCGCCACGCCGGGGCGCTTGCTTGATATGTATGGCCAACGCGCCGTTCATTTTGATGAGCTTGAAGTGTTGGTGATGGATGAAGCTGACCGCATGCTCGACATGGGTTTCATTGAAGACATCAATAAAATTGTTGATCGCCTGCCACTAAACCGTCAGAACTTACTGTTTTCGGCGACCCTTTCTCGTCCAGTGCGTGAGTTGGCCAAATCAGCCATTAATGATCCGATTGAAATTGATGTCGCTGGTTACAACCGCACGCCAAATCAAATCGAGCAGTGGATTATCACTGTCGATAAAGATCAAAAATCTGCACTACTGAGCCATTTGATTACTGAAAACCAATGGCAACAAGCGATGATTTTCATCGAAACCAAACACGGTGCGGCAAAGCTGGCGAGCCAACTGGAAAAGCGTGGCATTGCGGCAGAGGCGTTTCACAGTGGCCGTAGCCAAGAAGTTCGTGAAAAATTATTAGCCGATTTCAAAGCAGGTAAACTGCAATTTTTGATTGCAACGGGCGTTGCCGCGCGCGGTATTGATATTGATAACTTAGAAAGAGTGGTGAATTACGACTTGCCTTATCCTGCGGAGAACTACATTCACCGTATTGGACGAACCGGTCGTGCTGGTGCAACCGGCGAAGCAATTTCTCTCGTATCACGCGATGATTTTAAAAACTTGTGCATGATTGAAAGCCGCTTAGGACATTTGCTTGTGCGTAAAGAAATTGAAGGTTTCACACCGAAAAAAGACGTGCCTATTTCCATTTTAAATTACCACTTGAAAAAACGTGATAACGAGCACTCAAGTGCACCGCGTCGTAGCCCTCGCCCTAAACAAGAAAAACGCTCATAAGCATAATGCTTCTTTACAAATCCCACCGCCCGGTGGGATTTTGTTGACTAAACCATTCCCGCATCACACTTTTACGCCTTCTTTCTCTCTACGCCCCAAAATCACTACCCAAGGATGATTCTGTCTTCATCAACTTCTATTAGCCTGCAACTCATCTCCTATTTCTCGCATCCCATCATCGCTTAGGTTGACACGTTATGGCTTACAACAAATACACTATCTATCAAGTTTTCACGCGCTTATTCGGTAATACAAACTGTTGCTACACACCTTGGGCAACGAAAGAACAAAATGGCGTCGGTAAATTAAGTGACTTCACTGACGATGCACTCAATGCAATTCATCAACTTGGGATCACTCATATTTGGTATACCGGTGTTTTACATCACGCACTGGTGGGTGATTACCGTGCATGGGGAATAGAGAATGATCACCCAAGTGTTGTCAAAGGTAGAGCGGGCTCGCCTTACGCCATTAAAGACTACTATTCGATAAACCCTGATTTAGCCGACGACCCAGCTCAGCGTAATGACGAATTTGAAGCCTTGATTAAGCGTACACACCAAGCGGGCATGAAAGTCATCATCGACATTGTCCCTAACCACGTGGCGCGCCAATATCAAGGGCTCAATAACCCTGTCGGAGTCAATGATTTTGGTGAAAATGATGATACCAGTGTGCAATACGCCAGGGACAATAACTTCTATTACCTACCCGACACCTCCTTTAAACTGCCAGATATTCCCACCTCATTGCTACCGTTGGGCGGTGAATGCCACCCAGATTTAGCCACCCCGTTTTACGAACACCCCGCAAAATGGACAGGCAATGGATCTCGTTTGGCCAAGCCGAACATCGATGATTGGTATGAAACCGTCAAAATAAACTACGGCATCAAACCGGATGGAAGCAAAGATTTTACCGAACTTCCGCAGCAATACCGTTTTCTATCTCACCTTGAACACGCCGTTTTCTGGCAAGACAAAAGTGTCCCGGATTCATGGCGTAAATTTCGAGATATCGCTCTTTATTGGATCGATAAAGGCGTGGATGGCTTTCGTTATGATATGGCCGAAATGGTACCGATTGAATTTTGGAGCTATCTCAACTCGGCAATTAAACTACACAACCCCGATGCTTTTTTAATGGCAGAGGTGTATCAGCCAAATTTATACCGCGATTACATCCAGATCGGGAAAATGGACTATCTGTACGACAAAGTCGACCTTTACGATAGTCTCAAAGCCATCATGCAAGGACACGGCTCTACCAAAGAGATTGGTCGTATTGAATATCAACTGCGCGACATTGAGCATCACATGCTGCATTTCTTAGAAAACCATGACGAGCAGAGAATTGCCTCACCTGAATTTGCAGGGGAAGCACATAAAGCACGCCCAGCCATGTTGATTTCAGCCTGTTTATCCAGCTCACCAACCTTGCTTTATTTTGGGCAAGAAGTGGGCGAACCTGGAGCGGAACATGCCGGCTTTGGCCAGCCTTCTCGCACCTCTATTTTTGACTATATCGGTGTTCCACAACACCAAAAATGGATGAATAACGGCGCATTTGATGGTGGCCAATTAAACGAGAGCGAGAAGCAGCTGCGCCATTTCTACTCAACATTACTGAATTTAGTCAAACAGAGCCCCGCACTGACCGGTGAATATCATGATCTGTACGCCGCCAATGTTGAACACTTCTCCGACCAACAAGATGGCTTATTTGCCTTTGCTCGCTCTAACCCGTCACAAAAGCTGATCATCGCAGCGAACTTCAGTGCCACAAGTGGCAAAACCGTAAAACTGCATTTACCTAAAGCATTGACCACTTATTGGCAGTTAACCTGTGGTGAGCACACTCTATTCGACCCGCTAAATCAACAAACGCTGACGCTCTTCGTCAACGAACAAGAGAGCTATGTGATGATCGACTTCACCCCACTTTCGACCCATTTCATGGTTCTCAATAATATTTAAACCTCAAAGAGAGTCATTGGTCTTCTTTCAATACAGCAAGCCAGCATCTTCATCGTGCTGGCTTGTTTTGCTAAAGGCTATAAGGTTAAGGCTTGCTTTAAGTGACTTTCATTAACACGGGCTCTTGATCAGATTCCCGCTCATGCTGATTGGGCAAAATGCCTAAAGTATGTAAAAAGGTTTTGAGCATGATGGCGTAAATGAACATCATAGGAAGGCCTGCGACCACACAAAGCGACTTAATGGTTTCAATCCCTCCCCCAGCCAAAAATACACTTAAACTGATCAGCCCAATCGCACAGGCCCAAAGCAATTTTACTCGGTTATCGGGATCACCATTCAAAGCCAATTCATTGGTGGTGAGCATCGCCGTCGCAACACTCGCACTGGACATAGTGGTCAGCATCAATAAAAACTGAATGAGCAGAAATAGCCCAAGCACCCCATTTCCCCCAGGCAAGGTTTTTATCAATGAAACCACTGCGTAGGTTAAGCCACCTTCTGCCATCCAGCCCTGAACGGGTAAACCGCCCAGCATTTGAGCCCACACCGCATAGCCACCAAAAATGGAGATAAAAAATGCGCAGCCCAAAGCGCCCATCGAGATGGTGTACAAAACCACTTCACGAATCGTTCGTCCACGAGAAATTCGCGTGATGAATAGGCCCATCATAATCAAGTACGCGTAATACCAAAACCAATAGTACTGAGTCCAGCCTTGTGCAAAACCACTTTGCTGAACAGGGTCTGTCCACAATGACATTCTAAAGAAATTATCCAACATCACGCCCAGCGAGTCAGTGAAACTATTAAGAATGAAAGAAGGTTGAGTCGCCAATAATACAAACAGGGCAAACAACACCGCCATGCTGACTGTCCAGTTAGAAATCATGTTGATGCCCTGATTAAAACCAACCCCCATCACAACCACTAACGCAGCCACAAAAAGCACAATAATTGTGCCTTGTAAGCCAAGGCTATTCTCAATCTGTAACAGCTCTGCCACACCGGCGCTGACCAAGGTCACAGTTAAGGCTAGCGAGCTAGCAAACGCGGCCAACGTACCAAAAATCGACAATAGATCGATACTTTTTGCCACCAAAGGATGGTCACCCACTACCGAAGAACACAAACTGGAAACTTTTAACGTGCGTTTTTTTTGTACATAAAATGCATAAGCAAACGGAATCGCTGGAAAGCAGTAAATCGCCCAACCTGTAATGCCCCAATGAAAAATAGAGTAAGTAACGGCCCATGCCGCAGCAGGATAACTATTAGGCTCAGCAAATAACGGCGGATTGTAGTAATACATCGGTTCACCTATCGCCCAGTAAATGAGTGACGCCCCGACGCCAGCGGTAAAAATCATCCCGCCGTAAGAAAAATTACTGTATTCGGTTTTTTCTTCACCTAAACGAATGCGGCCGTATTTCGAACACGCCAGCCACAGTAAAAAAACCACTAACGCCAAACTTGCCATCTGTACTAACCAGCCAAACCAGTGGCTCACCCAGCCCATAGCTTGCGCCGCCATCGCTTGAGAGGTGGCTGGATAAAGCGCAGAAACCGTCAACAAAACAAGTACTAACGCAATCGCAGGAAAAGCCAATCCATAATTAAGATTTTTCAAAACTGCGCCTCCATTCATAAAGTGCTTGAATATGGCGAGGGGTGATGCCGCAACATCCGCCGATCACGGTTGCACCGAGGGCATACCACTGCTTGGCAAATGCGAGATAATCTTCTGCACTAAACTCACGCATGGCTTGTACGGTTTCGTTAGCGGCGTGATCCGATTTAATCGGCGTAAAACTGTTTGCATAAACGCCGATTTCAATCTTTTGCGCTCGGCCTTCCAACACCATTTTCGCCTGTTGAATGGCATCAGCCATCACCTCGGGTATTGAGCAGTTAAAGAAAATACCCGCCCCACCCGCAGAATAGATTTGTTCTGTGGCTTCAGACACTGACTGCCCAGAACGCAATTGTGCGATATTAGAGTCATCTTTCAGAGTCAGTGCGTAATAGCAAGGCTTGGTTGATGAGGCAAACACCGATTGGATCATGCTCAACTCTTCTAAACTGGCAATCGTCTCCGCTAACCAGACGTCCACATAAGGATCTTGTGCTTGATACAAAGTGAGTGAAATCGCTCGCGCGACTTCGGCTTGAAAGAGATCAGGCCGATAGCTTCCCATCGCCGGTGGCATAGAACCCGCCACTAAAATCGGACGTTCTGACTGTTGTGCTACTTCCGCAGCAATCTGCGCGGCTAAGCTCGCTAACCTTGCACCATCGGTTTGATATAGTGACTCGCCCAAGTGAAAAGGGACACACGCATAGCTATTCACCGTGATGATGTCGGCACCGCTATCAATAAATCCTTGGTGAGCTAAACGAACATGTTGTGGAGATTCAATCAGCGCTTGCGCGCTCCAAAGTGGCTGAGAAAAAGGGGCGCCAATTCTTTTTAATTCACGCCCCATACCACCATCAAGAAGGGTTAATTTGCTCATAATATCGTATCCATAATGCTTTATTGGTCAGTGCCATTGAAGCATACTGTGAGCAAGATCATAGTGAATAACATTGAAGTGCAATATGAATTTTATTCAAGTAAGTGACTTGATTTATCTATTCTTTTTCGCAAGGTCACTATCTGTTGTTCATGCTGTCATTCGTGCTGTAATTCTTAGAAAACATGGGGCTTGGTCATTTCACAACAAATACTCAACGCATCATAAACAACTCTTCATGGAACTGAGTTTCAACGTCTACATGGTAAGGCTTCAACGCCTGTTTTAAAGTCCGTGAAAACGCAACAGGGCCACAAAAGAAAAACTCAAAACCACTTAAATCACCACACTGGCGAGCAATAGTCTCGGCAGACAAATGCGGCGCAATGCTTGAATCAATCACTGTGAGGGAGACACCTGCACGCAATGCTTTCTGCTTAAGCTCATCACACAGGGCTTGCTCTGCATGGTGGCAGCAGAAAAACAGATAAGTAGCCGGATGCGCTTTTACCGTGTGTAAATAATCTAACCCAGCCATAAATGGAGCGATGCCGACACCGCCACCAATCCAGACTTGTGGCCTATCACTATAAAACTCAAATCGTCCATATGGACCTTCGACCTCAATCGGCTCACCCACGGTAATTCTCTTATAAAGGCCTGTGGTAAAATCGCCGAGCTCTTTGATCAAAAATCGCAGCTCATTAGCCTCATTGTACGAAGCAATAGTAAACGGATGCGGCTCTTCGCCAACAAAACTCAAATAGGCAAACTGCCCTGCTTTATGCCCGGGCCAAGGTTTCTCCATCTTAATTCTTAAATCTAACGTTTGGCTCGCTGCGCAGTAGTGGCATGCGCTAATCTTCGCTGAATAACGTGCATTTCGGCCCACAAATCCAAGCAAACTGTAGACTGCTGCCGCGGAGCCAAGCGCAATAAACATCAACACTAACCAATAAATCGGCCAGCCCCAATACGCCTTTTTCAACAATAATACCGAATGCCCAGCCAGCAAAGGGTACACCACCGCCATCAAACGGTGCGATAAGCGAAACGGTTTGTATTTAATGGTTAGCCACAGTGATACACCCACCAGCAGCAATAATGAATAGAACCCCCATTCGCCAATGGCTAACCCAATCGGGCGCATCTCTTTTACCCAAAGCGCAAAACCCGACAAGTTCCCCTGTGGACCAGAGCCATTGAGCCGATTAGGTTTAGTCAGGAGCTCAAGTGCAATCATCCATTTCGGTATCTGGTAACAAAGCCAGTGAAATAAACCAAGCAACGTGGCCGAAATACCCAGCCATTTGTGTATCCGATAGCCTTTATCGATTCCTTGTGTCCACTGTTCAACAAGGGGCAAACGAAGCGCCAGCACCATAGCCAATGACATCGCCACAATGGACAAAATGCCTGACCACTGAATAAAAGCCGATCGCCACTTGAAGAGGTTTTCAGACACCAAAAGCGTTGGCTCGGCTTGCATCCATAATACCGAGACAACCACCATCACAATCAATACCGTTTTGCTTACTCTGCTCATCACAATAACCACTCAAATAAAAAGGTTATCTAAGAGTAACAATCACAACGTAAAGTAGATGAAGTAACAAGTAAATCTGTGTAAAGAGGGCAATCCAAACTCTTTAAGCGCTATGTCCTTTTATTGAACGCAGAAAAATCTGACCAATCAAACAACGCTGATCTTCCGCACGATAATCTTAGGGAGGGTCACTGAATTCTGTTAGAATGCGGCCCCTTCAACTAGCGTGTTAAGAGATGATCATTCGTGATGCCACGTTGTTTGAATAAAAAACCAACGAAAACCATACACCCCTGCTGGCCTCGGTTAGTGAACTACTTAGGAACTCGTTATGATGACTGAAGAAGAAAGAATTGAATTACAAAGAAATAACCCATTACACGGTCTTAAGTTAGAAACATTACTGCAAGAACTAGTGGATTTTTACGGTTGGGATATTCTCGATACGGCAATGCGTTTTAACTGCTTCCATACCAACCCATCGGTTGCCAGCAGCGTGAAATATCTCAATAAAACCGATTGGGCGAGAGAGAAAGTAGAAAACTTCTACCTATATCGCTTTAAACGTATGCCACGCGCTTCAGCTGAAGAATATGATCTGCCACCGCGCGCGCGCACTTTCCCACATGGCCTCAAACCTAAAGAGCCAATGGAGCTGACGGTTGATTCCATTTTAAACTCACAGGCTAAAGCGGCTTCTGCCCATAAAGAGCGTTCCGCACGTAACCGTTCGTTTCGTCGTTAAAGAACGATAAGTCAGTGATCGGCTCACGACACAACAAATCGGTTGAGCACAAAATGAATGTTGGTGTAAGAGAACCTTGCACCAACATTTTCCATCACAACATTTCAGCGTGAACCTTAATTATAAATAGGTTGCCATAAGCAGACTTTCTGTTGCTTACGTTGGTCATACAGCCATGTATATTGGCAATGATTATCGTAACTATATCGCCCAGTCTGAACCTTATATGGCCCAAAACTCACACCTTGTAAAGATTGAAAACGCCCTTGATAAAGCAATGAGAAGTGCAAGTGAGGGCCGGTGGACGATCCACCTTCACACAAAGCAATGGAACGCTGATTAGCATAAACACCCAACTTACTGTCTTTCGTCACCCACTGATTATTCGCGACTTGGATTCCGTCCATATGGTAATAGTTCGTCGCCCAACCGTTTGGATGCGTCACGCGCAGTTGGCACCGAGACATCACCGACACGTAGCCATCATGCGCGGCCGTTACACTGTAAGTTGGCGCGCCCCAAGCTGGCCAATCGTAAGAAACGTCGATTGAAGAAAGCGGAAAACCTGAGCCACTGTGCGCATGCGTACCGTTAGGTATCCACTGATACCCTTTGCGCCATGGCCACTGCATAAACCCCTCACTAGGCGAAGCAATGAGGTTTCCCATACGCATAGGAGCTGGTGTGTTTTGTGGTTCGCTGAAAGCACCAAACCAAAGCTCATATTGCGATTTCCATAATGCCCAATCATCCACCCGATTCAATTGCTGCATGACCGCTAACGTCGCAGCATTGTATTGAAGAGCCGATGAACTTTCTTGATAGTGATAAAAACGCTGAGACAGTTGATTCGCAATATCTTTGATCTGCCGCTGTCTATCGTCCAAGCTTTGATCCAAAGCACTCTCTTGTTCTAATAACGCTAAAGTGGTCAATAACACTCGAGGATCAACCCCCGTTGCCCCAGCCCAATGGCTAACTGACTCGACAAGCTCAAGCCAATTTGGCTGATGGGTACCAATAAAATCTTCAATATTGAAAGGACGTTGATGAGGTCGAAAAACAAACTCATCATCGCTAATCAGAGAAAATGGCAGTTGGCTCTCTGCAAGCTGCGCTTCGTTAAGCCGTGGAGTATCGACATCAGGATACAACTGATGGCTTACCACCATTGGGCTAAAACAGATAAACCATGTCACTAAAGAAGATTTGGTTAGATTCATTACACACCCTCCATATGAATTAAATTTCACATAGAGTGTGGCACAAAATATTCGTGGGATAGCTAAGAAGGTGCGTTTTGCGAGGCCAGTAGGAGCAAGATGTAATAAGATGAAAGCGATGAAATTATCAACACTCTGCACAAAAGTACCATCGGAGTAAAAAACCGAACGGATGAACATGAAAAACAAAAGCCCCGACAACTTTTTGAGTTATCGGGGCTTTCTTGAATAAATGGCGCGCCCTGTAGGATTCGAACCTACGACCACATCCTTAGAAGGGACGTGCTCTATCCAGCTGAGCTAAGGGCGCGCTACAGGGACAGGATTATACGAGTTGAACTCCGTAAATCAATCGCTTTCTCTAACATTCTGTTTCAAATGCCTAAAAAACTGCCATTTGCTAACCATGTGACGAAAAACAGAACAAAGCAAACGTTTGCTTATAGATGTTACTTTAAATATCTGCGACAATGCGCCCAAAAATATTTGCGACCAATGTGTAAGGAAAGCCATGACTGCTCAAAATATTGATGGGACACTCATCTCCCAGACGGTTCGCTCTGAAGTAGCGGCGCGGGTAAAAGCTCGCACTCAAGTGGGCCTTCGAGCTCCGGGGCTAGCGGTGGTGCTGGTGGGAGAAGATCCTGCGTCACAAGTGTATGTCGGCAGCAAACGTCGTGCTTGTGAAGAAGTAGGTTTTGTTTCTAAATCCTATGATCTTCCAGCAACTGCAGGTGAAGAGGAGCTACTGGCGTTAATCGATAAGCTCAATGCCGACCCTGAAATTGACGGCATTTTAGTGCAACTGCCCTTACCTGCTGGGATTGACACAACCCATGTGCTTGAACGCATTGTTCCTGAAAAAGATGTCGATGGTTTTCACCCTTACAATGTGGGCCGTTTAGCCCAACGCATTCCTAAACTGCGCTCTTGCACGCCCAAAGGGATCATCACTTTGCTTGAGCGCTATAACGTTCAACTGCGTGGTAAGCATGCGGTGATTGTGGGCGCATCCAATATTGTCGGCCGACCAATGACGTTAGAGCTGCTACTGGCTGGTTGCACCACAACCACATGCCATCGCTTCACTAAAGATTTAGAGCACCATGTTCGCCAAGCTGATTTGTTGGTGGTGGCCGTTGGTAAACCCAATTTTATTCCCGGTGCATGGATTAAAGAAGGTGCCGTGGTGATTGATGTGGGCATCAACCGCTTGGAGTCAGGCAAACTGATTGGCGATGTCGAGTACGATGTAGCGCGCACCAAAGCAAGCTTGATCACCCCTGTTCCGGGTGGTGTCGGGCCAATGACGGTTGCTAGTTTGATTGAAAACACCCTGTTGGCGTGCGAGCAATTTCACCCCAATAACTGATCTTGTTATTGATTATTGCTAGTGGTTATTGATAGCTATGATCAGCGAGCCAAAGAACCCCAGCACTGCGCTGGGGTTCTTGCGTTACAAACCAACTTAGCCTTTATTGGGCATTATTCATTTGCGTCAGTTTATTGCCTATTGGCGTAGAGAAATTGTAGCCGTCGTGTTCGTCCCAGTTAATAGACCATGTCATCACACCACCGTAGTTAGGGTAGTTGAAACTCGGTTTCACCGTCGCGCAAGAGGTTCCCTTGGTTAAGCAGTCCAACGCATCAAGAATGTTTTGCGTGGGCGCTTGCCCAGAGTTGGCAGAGCTCGAGCCAGAAGGCAAACCGATTGCAACTTGATCGTCACGCAGTGGTTCAAAGCGTGAACCATCGGCCAAATCAAACCCTTCTAACAGCATTTTTGATTGAGCGACCATCATATCCACCGAACCTTCAGGAGCTGCACCCGGTAGATAAGGGTTTGGTAACCCACCGTTGTTATAAAGCTGAACATGAAGTAGATCGAGTGTGTCACGAACCTCATTGATGATAGGAATATACGCACCCCAAATGCCGCTATAAGCCACCATTCCTCCTTGAACATAAGGGTGTTCTGGTGCCATGGTCAGGTACATATCACCGCCGATGTTGGCTTCAATTTGCTTTAATGCCCGGCCCAAGCGCGCTTGAATTTGCGAGCCATGCATTAAGTTAGAACCACTTTCTAAATCAACATCCAAGCCATCAAAACCCCACTCTTTGATCAACGCCGTCAAACTATCAACAAAGTGCGCTTCATCACTGTCAGTATTGAGCGTAATGTTGCCTTCAGCGCCACCAAGTGACAAAACAAAAACTTTGCCTTTGGCTTGCAAGGCCGCCATATCTTGCTTGAACTGGGTAGCATCTAAGGCGGGACAGCTACTATGCGCATCGCCTGCGAAAAGATTGAAATGCACGGTTCCATTACTGTTGCGGTCATTATCGGCAAATGCAATATCGATCACATCCCACGCATCAGACATATCAGCGAGACGCATTGGGCAGCCAGCAGCATTGACAAAATTATGCCAGTAACCGATCAATTTGTGCTTTTTCTGTGTCTGTTCAACCACCTTCACGGCAGCTGCGTCTGACAATACACTACTGCCTGCATCATAAGCTTGCGCAGCCACTGTGTATTCGCCGATAGCCGTAGGTGTCCAAGTGTAGGCATAAGGCGCACTGGTATCAGTTGCGACCACCGCTCCATTCACTAAGAAATCGACTTTAGAAACAGCACCAGTGAGTGACGTCGCATTGGCAGCAATATTGACTGGTTTACCCAAACCGACGGTTTGCCCTGACGTTGGCGATGTTAACGACACCACTAACGCTTGATCGCTCACTGAAACGTTAATCTGACTTTCAGCGCTATTATTGTCATTATCGGTTGCGATGGCTTTGAGTGTGGTACTTCCGACCTTGCTCGCAACCCACTCAACCGAATAAGGCGCTTGGTTTACTACGCCAAGGCTCGTGCCATCAGCAAGAAATTCCACTTGTACTACACTGCCATCGGCATCATTAGCTTGTGCACTGAGCAGGATGGTAGAACCAGCCAGAATCACTTCATTATCAGCAGGGCTTGTCAATGAAACGGTAGGTGGCGTGGCGCACGCGCCCATTCCTGTCCACGCTTCTTGCCAATAACTTCCTTTGCCCGGCTCATAGGCCCACGCTGAGCTGGAAGAGCACCAACCTGCGATATCACAACGGAACTTTTGATTATTGTTTTGCACCAGTTCTCCCGCAGCGTAACTGCTACCCGCCACATAGGTTGCTAAACCTGCACAACCACCACTTGAGCCTCCAGATACAACTAAGGCGACCTCTTGGCTATGAGTCGTTTGGTTATCATTATCCGTCGCTTTGGCTTTAAAGGTGTGAGAACCTGAGACAGCAGTCCAATCGTGGACATAAGGTTCTGAAGTATCTGAAGCGACGAGTTGTCCATCCACATAAAAATCAACTTGCGTGACGGTTCCATCCGAATCGGTAGCATTAGCACTTAGCGTCAATGAGTCACCAGCCGCTAGCTGCTCAGCACCTGTTGGGCTGGTTAAGGAGATGGAAGGAGGTACTAAACCACCAACAGGCGTAACCGAGATGGTTGACGCTGTTGACGTAGTCGCACCCTGATTATCAGTGGCAATTGCAGTCACTTGGGTTGCGCCTAAAGCGGCAGTCCAATCGGTTTGGAAAGGCGCTTGTGTGATGACGGCGATCGACACGCCATCAATCAAAAATTCAACCTGTGCCACGCTACCATCGCTATCAGACGCCGTGGCTTGCAGCGTGATTAAGCTGCCTTGTGGGATTTGTGCATTATTGGCAGGAGAAACGAGATTTAGCGTGGGTGGAACATTGCCACCACCGCTGTCACACTGCCCGAGTGATAGCCAAAATGCCCAAGGGCCGTTATTGCTTGCAGGATCATTTCCCTGCGTCCAATAGTTAGCTTGATAGGCTGCGTTAGATTGCGTCACTTTATCGCCGGACGTATAAATGGCGGCCGTATCCCAAGAGCCCAAGCCATCACAGTTATAGGCTTGAGCTTGGTAGCTTATCCCTAACGTTGTAATAATGGCGGCTCTGAGTAGATAAGAACTCATTGTTCTCTCCTTTGCTTATGAATAATTAACCCGTTCCCAAGTAACTTGACGTGGTGGCCTGCAATACGCGAGATAAAGACAAGGCAACATCAAGTAGGCAGGGTATATAACTAATAAGCTAGAGGACGAGAATTGCACTCTAAATAACTGATAATTTTAATTATCTCAGCTCAAAATCACGGCATGATTTCAACATCAACACCGCTTGCAAATCTTTTTCGGCGGACTTCACGAACTCACCTAATCACATGTCGTTGAGAAATTGATATGGTCAATATTATTTTGGTGAGATGGATGGATAAAAATGCCGGCTCTGTTAGCCGGCATCGAAAATACAAAATGTATGGTGGGTTTTCGTAACCAATAGAAACGCTACGTTTATAGCGACAAAATAACCCCAGCAAGCGCAGCACTCATCAAGTTAGCCAGCACGCCAGCGCTGATCGCTCGAAAACCATATTGAGAGATGAAGCTGCGACGCTCTGGCACCAAACTGCCCAAACCACCGATCAATACTGCCATGGTCGAAATATTGGCAAAGCCGCACAGAGCAAAAGTTACAATCGCTTGAGAATGTTCACTGAGCGAATCTTTTACGTCCATCAATTGGATAAAAGCGACAAACTCGTTCACGACAATTTTATTACCAATCAGTGAGCCTGCCGTCATCGCTTCGCTCCATGGAATACCCACCAGCCACGCAACTGGAGCAAATAGGTAGCCTAAAATCAACTCAAAACTAAGAGTTAAGCCAAACAAACCGCCCACCCAGCCCAATAGGCCGTTGAGTAGCGCTATCACACTGATAAAGGCCAGTAACGTTGCCCCAACCGCAACCGCGATACGAAGCCCAGACATTGCACCATCAGCTACGGCTTCAACCACATTGGTTGCTTTTGGTATCTCAACCTCTTCATTGGCAACCTGCTGACTTTGCGCTTCGGTTTCCGGCACCAAAATTTTCGCCATCAACAAACCGGCTGGAGCTGACATAAATGCCGCCGCAATAAGATAGTTAAGGTTAACGCCCAGTGAGGCATAGCCCACTAACGTTCCGCCCGCAACCGAGGCTAAGCCACACGTCATCACCGCAAAAAATTGCGAATCACTCATGTGCTTTAAATAAGGCTTAACGACTAACGGCGCTTCAATCATGCCGACAAAAATGTTCGCCGTGGCTGACAGTGACTCTGCACGCCCCGTACCCAATAATTTTTGCAAACCACCGCCAATCAAATTAATCACTTTAGGCATCAAACCAATGTGGTACAAACCGGAGATCAAAGCGGAGAAGAAAATGATGATGCCAAGCACATTAATCGCAAACACAAAACCGACGCTACCATTGGCTAAACCGCCAAAGAGAAAGCCAATTCCCTCTTGCCCATAATTGATCAAATTCGACACCGCACCCGTGACACTGTTGAGCACTTCTTTCCCCATAGGGACATACAGAACCAATAGTGCAAAGCCTACTTGCAATAAAAAAGCGAGCGACACGGTTCTAAGTTGGATGTTTTTTCTATTGGTAGAAAGTAGCCAAGCCGTAAATAAGATGGCGACGACGCCAAGTAATGAGTTCATTTGCTGTCAATCCAGATAACGGGGATAGGAAAGGCGCGCATTCTATCGTGCGAAAACGAATGCGCAAGTCGCAAATGTTACAGAGGTGTGCTTAAAAATAGCAGCCTTAAGCCTCTTGTTTCAAGCTGTTGATTTGTAACAAGCTAAACGATTGCCTAGGCTTATCTTTTTCATATAGAAAAGATGTTTCTGAGTTTGGAAATAATAATTCGTACTCATTACACTTTTGTCAAACGGATGTAAGGCTCTAACTGAGTATCCCAGTAGCAAGGTGTACCGATTAAAGCCTTGATAAATTCAATCACGGCTGAGGTTTTCTTCGGCATATGTTGTCGGCTCGGGTAAACCGCATAAAAAGGCATGCTTTGATTTGCGTGCCAATCTGGCAACAACTGGATCAGTTTACCAGTTCGAAATTCATCTCGAATTAAATAAGTCGCCAAGTAAGCAACACCCCACCCTGCCACGGCGGCGTCACGGACGGCTTCGGCTAAATCCACCGAATAGTTACCCGACACATTGATGTTGATCTTTTGCTCTGGATTAGCAAACGACCAACTGGTGTAATCTCGCTCCCAACTACGGTAGATAAGACAGTTGTGACCTAACAGATCACCGGGTGTCTGAGGGGGTGAATGGTTTAATAAGTATTCCGGTGACGCCGCCAGCACAAATTGGCAATCGGCGAGACGTTGCGCCACGTACCCTTCCGGCAAATGTTCGTTGTTGGTCACCCACAAATCAAGCCCTTCTTCGAGCATATCGACTCGATAATCGAACAAATGCACTTCCACTTGCAGTTTTGGATAACGCTGACGAAGCGCCTCCAGTGCTGGCAAAATGTGCAAAGAACCAAACGACTGTGAAAGACCAAGCTTAATCAGCCCAGACACCTCATCACGCTGGCTTTCCATTTCAGACTGCGCAGCATCCATCAACCCAACGACCGCAATACAATGGCGATAAAAAGCCTCTCCAGCCTCGGTTGTGGTGAAGCTGCGGGTGGTTCGCTGAACGAGCTTCACCCCGAGCGAGGCTTCCAGTAAGGCCAACTGCTTACTAACATGCGATACTGATACGCCTAAGCTTTTGGCCGCAGCGGTAAAGCCTTGATGTTTGATTAACGCAGCAAATATCACCATTTGCCCTGCACGTTCAACTAGCACACGCTCTCCAGAAATAGCAAAGGGCTCATGATGAGCCCTTTGCGTTCAATTAAGGTTCAAATCAATAGGTAATTCTATCCGCCAAATGGCTCACCGCGAGGGCGAAATAATATGAACGGTTCCACTTCATCAACACATTATAGTTGTTGTATACCAAGTAAACGCGGCCATTTTCATCATCTGGCATGATAAGCCAAGCTTGAACGTTGTCTAAATTAGGCAGTGGTTTACCTTCGTAACGGGTAATACCGAGCTTGTTCCACTCTCTCAATGATTTCCCTTTTTCGGGCTGTCGCCCTTCTAAAGTGCGGTCAAAGCCATGCGGAACTTTAACTTGACGGCCCCAAGTGTATTTATCATCCCATCCCGATTGGCTGAGATAATTGGCCGTCGACGCGAATACATCTTCCTTTGAGCGCCAAATGTCTTTTTTGCCATCGCCATTACCATCGGAAGCGAACGCCAAAAACGAACTCGGCATAAACTGGCATTGTCCCATCGCGCCAGCCCATGAGCCTTTCATCTCATCAGCTTGGATATGACCTTGCTGTAGAATTTGCAACGCGGCCATCGTCTCCTTGCGGAAAAATTCTTCTCGACGACCGTCATAAGCCATAGTCGTCAGCGCATCAATAACACTAAAACCACCGGTCAACGCACCAAAATTACTTTCTACGCCCCACAAAGCCACGATAAAGCGCGGTTGCACGCCATATTGTTCGCCAATGCGGCTAAGCTCTGCATAGTGCTTTTCATACAGCGCCTTTGCTTGGTTCACTTTCCATTCTGGAACCGCGCGTGGGATATATTCATCCAGCGTTAGTTTCTTTTCTGGTTGATTGCGATCGGCCGTCACAGCACGTGGCTTGTACTCCACATTTTTAAACGCATCGATTAAAATTTGCTCTGAAATGCCTTCATTTCGTGCTTGCTGCTTCAAGCCTTCAACATAGTGTTCAAAACTAACCTCATTCGCCATCAATGGCGTGGAGAGGCTTAATCCCAATACGACTGACAATAACTTTCTCAAATCGTCCTCCTTGAGCTGAAAACTTAGCTATCTTTTTGCTGAGCCTTTTGCTGCTTATATTGTTCTAATAAATTTTGTGGCGGTGGCGGTAACTGTAGGAAAAAACCCTCATTTTCTAGAGACTCTTTTACTTTTTCAATGTTCACTTGGGCAAGTGTACGCCCTTCCAGTTTCACTACCATGACTAAAGTAGGTTTACCGAACATCGCCATTAATGTGTCAGGAACCTGTGAAAAGTCATCCTTTTTAGTAACGTAGAGATAGGCACCTTCTTTTTTAGAGCTTTTGTAGATAGAGCAAAGCATGACAAACCTTTTATTGTAATAAACTGGCTTTTCGAGCCAATTAAGTTAGAAACGTTAAACTTTTACCAAATTTGAGATTAAAACAAACATTTGACCGCAAGATAACTTGCTGAGCTAAGTCAGGGAATATAACATGACAACCCTAGTTTCAGGCAACGCCCTTTCTAGTGAAGCCATTAGTTATTGAGGTCAATATAAGATGTCGAATACTCCTGACCTAAAAGGTAGCAGTTTTACTTTGTCAGTGTTACACCTTTGCGACAGTGAAGTTGCCAATACCGTTGAGTTTCTCAAGGAAAAAGTCGCCCAAGCTCCTGCTTTTTTTGCCTCTGCACCTGTGGTGATCAATATTGCTAAAGTGATTGGCGATATTGATTTTGCGATACTCAAACAAGGCATCACTGAAGCGGGAATGATCCCGGTCGGTGTGACAGGTTGCCGTGATAAACGCAGCCAAAACTTAGCCTCAGAAGCTGGCTTTGCCGTGATGGCGGCAAGCAAGTCGCCTTCTCAAGCACCCGCTCAAATAGCGCCAACCAAGGTGATTCGCACGCCCATTCGCTCTGGCCAGCAAGTGTATGCCAAAGATAGCGATTTAGTGATCCTCAATCACGTCAGCGCGGGGGCCGAAGTGATCGCCGATGGTTCAATTCACATTCATGGATCACTGCGCGGAAGAGCCATTGCCGGTGCCAGCGGCCAAACGGAAGCAAAAATTATTTGTCACGATTTACAAGCAGAGCTGGTCTCCATTGCTGGAAATTATTGGCTTAGCGATCAAATTGAAAGTGAGTTTTGGCAGAAGAAAGTGATGCTCAGCATGGTTGATGATTCACTGCATTTTGAAACGCTCACGATTTAAAATTAACAAGGAAAACATAATGGCACGCATTATTGTTGTAACGTCAGGAAAAGGCGGCGTTGGTAAAACAACCTCAAGCGCAGCAATTGCTTCTGGCTTGGCTTTAAAAGGTAAAAAGACAGCGGTCATCGATTTTGATATCGGTCTGCGTAACCTTGACTTAATCATGGGTTGTGAGCGCCGCGTGGTGTACGACTTTGTCAACGTCATCAACGGTGAGGCGACACTTAACCAAGCGATGATCAAAGATAAACGCACCGAAAACTTGTTTATTCTGCCTGCCTCACAAACCCGTGATAAAGATGCGCTCACCAAAGAGGGCGTAAAGCGCGTTTTGGATGAACTCGATACGATGGGCTTTGATTTCGTCATTTGCGACTCACCAGCAGGTATTGAGCAAGGCGCGTTGATGGCTTTGTACTTTGCTGATGAAGCGATTGTAACGACGAACCCTGAAGTCTCTTCCGTGCGCGACTCGGACCGCATTTTAGGGATTTTGGATTCCAAATCAATGCGCTCAGAGCAAGGCTTAGAGCCCGTTAAACAGCACCTTTTATTGACCCGTTATAACCCTACTCGCGTGACACACGGTGAAATGTTGAGCGTGGAAGATGTTGAAGAGATTTTACATATCTCTTTACTTGGCGTGATCCCAGAAAGCCAAGCGGTGCTTAATGCCTCCAACAAAGGTGTTCCGGTTATTTTTGACGATCAATCAGACGCAGGCCAAGCTTATGCTGACGCTGTCGAGCGCTTATTAGGGCAAGAAGTCGAGTTTCGTTTTCTAACGGAGCAGAAAAAGGGCATCTTTAAACGACTTTTCGGGGGTTAATATTATGTCTCTACTTGAGTTTTTCCGACCACAAAAGAAAACGACCTCAGCAAGCCTTGCCAAAGAGCGTTTGCAAATTATCGTCGCCGAACGTCGTAGTGAAAATGACCCTGCACCGACCTATTTGCCTCAATTGAAAGAAGACATTCTCAAGGTGATCGCCAAATACGTCGCGGTTGACCCTTCGATGGTTGAAGTCTCTTTTGAGCACAAAGATGATGATATCTCTGTGCTGGAATTGAACGTGAAACTGCCAGACGAAGAAAAGTAATCCTTATGATAAAAGAGCCTGCAAAATTGCAGGCTCTTTCTCTTTACTAACCAATTTTACTCAACCAATTTGTTGAGCCGTTCACCGAGAATAGGTAAGCGCCAGCTCTGCATCACATCCGGCAATTGCGCGGGATCTCTCTCTTTCTTCCACACCCAACTCAATAGCTGGTTGAGCTGTTTTTTAGAGGCTAAAAATTCAGTCGCTAAACCCGTGGTTTGAGACACTGATTTGACTTCATCTTTCAACCGTTTAAACAACTGTTTATAGCCGGGATAGTCCATCAAAGGGTCGATTTTAGGTGGGTATTGATCAGCCGGAGTCTGCTGGCCCGCTTTCACCAATGCAATGATTTTGGCACTGTGACGTTGAATCGATCTCGGATCGGCCCCTTCATCAATCATGCGGCTGGCACTCGTCAATCCCAAACGAGCGATAGTCAGCAAATCTGTCTCTTTGACCACAAAATTAAGCGCCAAATCACGGCGTACCGCCTCTTCGTAGCGCCAAGTAGCTAATGGTTTGAGAATCGCTAATTCTTGCGGTGTTAGTTGCCATGCCCCTTTGATATCCAAATAGGCCAAATCGGGATTAGTCTGTTTAATGCGTTTGACGCTCAATAGTTCAGATTCTTGCTGCGCCGCTTGCCACCAGCCCGCCTGCGTCACTTTATCGAGTAATTTCTCGTAAATCGGCAGCAAATAAAACACATCGGCGGCAGCGTAATCCAACTGCTTTTGCGATAAAGGCCTTGCTAACCAATCAGTACGCGATTCACTTTTATCAATTTCAATCCCTAAGAATTCATTGACCAATGCGGCAAATCCGGTAGACAGTCCATGGCCGAGAAAGGCCGCCATTACTTGTGTATCGACCATTGGAAAAGGTGTGCAGCCAAATGCATTATGAAACACTTCGAGATCTTCACCACACGCATGCAGCACTTTGAGCACGGAGGTGTCTTGCAGTAGCTCGACAAAAGGGGCCATGTCATCAAAGGCAAGTGGGTCGATTAAAGAGAGGTTTTCACCATCATAAAGCTGGATCAATCCGAGCTGTGGGTAAAAGGTACGCACTCGGACAAACTCGGTATCGAGCATCACCACATCGGCATCTCGCGCGGCAAGGCATACACGTTGTAGGTCGTTAGGCTGGGTAATTATTTGGTAGTTCACTAATGGCTCACTTTGGGCAACCCTACTAGAGGGGACATAAAAATGCCGACGGTTTGAGTCGGCATTCTAGCACTATTTTTTCATACTGACTTGATGCTTAGGCACGTTTTGTTTGTTCAATTGCCGCATCATTTTCTTCACGAAGTACGCGGCGTAAAATTTTACCCACATTACTCTTTGGTAAATCTTCCCTAAACTCAATCAACTTAGGCACTTTATAGCCAGTCAAATGTTTACGGCAATGGGCAATGATTTCATCTTTGGTTAAGCTCGGATCACGCTTAACCACATAAATCTTGACGATTTCACCAGACACTTCATGAGGCTGGCCGATAGCGGCCACTTCTAATACTTTGCCATGCAGTGCAACCACATCTTCAATCTCATTAGGATAGACGTTGAATCCAGAGACTAAAATCATGTCTTTTTTGCGATCGACAATATAGACCATTCCTTGCTCATCAAACTTGACGATATCGCCTGTAGAGAGCCAACCATCGGCATCAATCACTTCTTTCGTCGCTTCCGGTCTTTGCCAATAACCTTGCATCACTTGTGGGCCACGCACTTGCAACTCACCGACTTGATCATAAGCCAACACTTTGCCTTCATCATCAACGATACGCACTTCGGTTGAAGGAACGGGTAAACCAATTGCTCCCGAATAATCACTTAAATCATAAGGATTACCTGTCACCAATGGCGCACATTCAGTCAAACCGTAACCTTCAAGCAGGTGGATACCCGTCACTTTTTTCCACTGATCGGCCACCGCGCGCTGTACCGCCATGCCACCACCAACAGAAAGCTTAAGATTTTTGAAATCAAGTTCATGGAAATCTTCGTTGTTGACCAACGCATTAAACAGCGTATTCACCCCCGTAATGGCAGTAAATGGGTACTTTTGCAACTCTTTAACAAAGCCTGGAATATCGCGTGGATTAGTAATCAATAGGTTACGCCCACCCATTTCGACGAACAGTAAACAGTTTACGGTCAGTGCAAATACGTGATAAAGCGGTAATGCCGTCACAACCAGTTCGCGGCCTTCGGCCAATACTGGGCCATATGCTCCTTTTGCTTGGAGCACATTCGCAATCATGTTGCGGTGGGTCAGAATTGCCCCTTTTGCCACACCGGTTGTACCACCGGTATATTGTAAAAATGCAATGTCGTCGCCAGACATAAAAGGCTTCACATACTGTAAACGGCGACCTTTGTGCAACGCCTTACGCATGGAAATGGCACCTGGTAAGTCATATTTTGGCACCATCCCTTTCACATATTTCACAACAAAATCAACCAACGTCCCTTTTGCTCTAGGTAACATCTGTCCAAGGCTGGTCAATACCACATGTTTTACCGAGGTATTTTCAACAATTTGCTCTAAGGTATTGGCAAAATTCGAGACGATGACGATCGCCTTTGCATCGGCGTCATTCAGTTGATGTTCAAGCTCTCGCGGGGTGTACAACGGGTTAACATTCACCGCAATCAACCCGGCTCGTAATACGCCAAATAACGCGACCGGATACTGCAATAGGTTAGGCATCATTAAGGCGACACGATCACCTTTTTTCAGCTTCAGCTCATTTTGCAAATAGGCGGCAAATGCTCGGCTGCGCTCTTCCAGTTTACGAAAAGTCATGACCGAACCCATATTCATAAAGGCTGGTTGATCGGCATATTTATGAACCGATTGCTCAAACATTTCGACCAAAGAGAGGTACTGATCAGGGTTGATGAATTCAGGTACATCAGTTGGATAGCGTGAAAGCCAAGGTTTCTCCACGGTAATACTCCTCGTTATTGGCGGCTGCTCTACGGCGATATTTTTATGTGCGCTATTACAGCACAGCCAAAGCGCTTGAGCACGAAACACTCAAACACTTGTTTAAATTTTGTTAACTAAGCCAAAAATTAGTTCGGCGACTTGCGAAGGTTGCTCAAGATGGCAATGATGACCACCAGAAATAGTGAACATCTCTTGCCGATCATCGGCGAAATAGCCTCGAGCGGCTCGTAACTCAGAAAAACCGTGTGTACCGAGAATCACACGTTGTGGGCATTGGATGTGCGCCATTATGTGCTGAGCATGCTCATACGACATGCGATACAAGGAATCGCTGTTTAACTGTGGGTCATGACGCCAATACCACTCGTCATTGCGCCGCTCAACCCCTCGAATAACGATGGGTTGGATCAAGGCTGCTTCTAACTGGTTGACTTCGGCTCGGCGAGCAACAGCGTATTCTAAGTTAGGTAACCTACGACGAGGCTTACGCCGAATCCGCTGGCGGCTGAGTACGCCATTGCGCAGCCTGGCCACACTCTCTAGTGGCGATTCAGCCAATGGAGCCATTCCTTCGATTTGAACTAATCCTGCGACTTGCTCAGGAAAGGCGGCACTATAGCAACTTGCGATTAAAGCACCAAGGGAATGCCCTACGATCACTAACCTGTTTGGCGATAAGTTGAGCAAAAATGAGTAAATATCATCAATATAGTCATGAAATGGGTAAAAATGACCGTCGGCTTTATGGCTTGAAAGGCCATGTCCCGGTAAATCGATTGCGCAAAGGTGTAACTGTGGATTAAGGTGACTTAACGCTTTGATAACGGTAAGAAAACTGGATGAATTGTCTAACCAACCATGCAAAAAAACGACCGATAAGTCGGCCGTTTGTGCGTTTCCCAACTCTTGAGTCGCAATCATTCCTTGCGCAAGAGAGTACTGTTTTTGTTGCATCGCTATTTCACTTCTTGTACCACGCGCCCTTCACGAGCACCAATGTACATTTGACGACAATATAAGCTGTGGCAAGGGTACATATAAGTACCGAGATCATTCACGACCACTCTTTCTTCAACTCGCCACAAATGTAGCCCTTTTACGGCCATGGTTGGGAAAGTGTATTCAAACTCACCCACTTTGGCTTTTTCTGGAGCAAGGCTGGTTCCCACTAGCGTCACCAAACGATCTTTCGCATAAGCCACTGGGTCAACAAACCCGTCAACATAGCCAACAAAACGCCCTTGCGGTTCGCGGTCGATATCCGGTCGGCCTGATGAGCTAATTGGCAAATTGACTATTTCAATCCGTGTTTTATCCGCCAAATTAGTCACACTGGCGATGACGCCGCCCAGCCGGACTTCATCTTGCTCATTGGTTGGCGTATTGACCCAAGTGGCGTAATCGGTGATCACGGCATCACTACTGGCACGAAGATCATCCGGTAAGCTTGAGCATGCACCAAGCAACAATGTGGACGATAACAGCAGTAGCGTTTTAGAAGTGGAAAAAGATCGCATCATAATGACCTTGTTGGATTAGATGTAGATATCGACTCCAAGCAGTTGAGCAAGTTCCTCTTTTTTTGCTTGGTTCATCACGTCCATGTACTCTTCCATCGCCTTTCTTGATCGGCCTTCAGGAAGATCGTATTCCAGATTAGCCCGATGAATCTCTGATGGATCGACATGACGAATTGAATGAGAAACAGCATTCGCCACCTTAGTAGGTTGGCCTACTCCGGTTTTGGCATCGCCTTTCTTTACCCCATTGTTCTTATTTGCGCGATTAGCCCTATTGCTACCGGGCACTATCGCAGGAGGTAAACCATTAATTGAAACCATACTGTTCCTATTCAATTAGAGCAAGACGAATGCAACGCCTTGCCTTTCACTGATTATTCTCGGCCCGGTAACTTCTTCCAAGCCACGTTATCACGCAGGTAAACAGGGCTCGACTCTTCCACTGTTAGCGTGTTTCCTTTGGCAAACTCATACTGAGCAAGAAACACCATATCCTGTGCATCTGGGTACAATACTTCCCCCATTTGACACGAGATAGGCAACGTATCTAACTCTTCTTTATAAGCCGCCCAACCCGTTCCAGCGCAGCCCCAAGTGATGCTGTCAGCTTTGATTTGCTCAGCAAGAGTATTAGGAGCAATGACGCACTCTGCATCTATCTCTTGCCAAGAGCCATCTTCTTGACGTGTATAACGACCCCAGTAAATCTCACTCATTCTGGCGTCAATTGCACACGCCACCTGCTGGTAACCCTGTAAACGATAGCTGCCTTGCGCCATCGCTGCCAGGGTCGAAATACCTATCATAGGTAAATCAGCGCCGAATGCTAAACCTTGTGCAATTCCAATGCCAATCCGTACTCCGGTAAAACTGCCCGGACCACGGCCAAAGGCTAGTGCGTCTAGTTCCTGTAAGGTGATGCCCGCTTCTTTGAGGACGGAATCCACCATGGGTAGAATTTTCTTGGTGTGATCGCGAGGGGCAACTTCACTGCGAACGTACAGTTTGCCGTTCATCATTAAAGCAACAGAACAGTTCTCTGTTGCTGTGTCTAAGGCAAGGATCTTTGCGCTCATTACTGTCTCTAATTGTTGTTAATAGTTACGGGTGTCGTGACTGAAATTTGACTTAAGAAATCTTTTACTTTGTCCAAATCCCGCGTACGTGGAATGGGCGGTAAACTGGCAAGAAATAGCCCACCGTAGTCACGGGTGACTAAACGGTTATCACAAATGATCAGTACACCTTTGTCATGTTTATCGCGGATCAAACGCCCGACCCCTTGTTTCAAGGTGATGACGGCATCGGGTAGTTGTACTTGCGCAAATGGATCTCCACCGCGCATTCGGCAATCTTCAATTCGCGCTTTCAACAACGGATCATCCGGTGCGGTAAATGGAAGTTTGTCGATAATAACACAGCTTAATGCGTCACCTCTAACATCTATCCCTTCCCAAAACGCCCCTGTCGCGACCAATAAGGCATTACCTAATTCCATAAATTCGGCCAACGTTTTTTGTTTACTCGTCTCCCCTTGCATCAGCACTGGCACGGTTAACACTTCTCGAAAACGTTCACCTAACTCGCGCATCATGCTGTGGGAAGTACACAAAAAGAAACAGCGGCCTTGGTTTTGCTCAATCACTGGCGACAAAATACGCACCAATTTATCGGCAAGGCCTGGGCTATTGGGTTCAGGTAAATAGCGTGGTACACACAGCCGCGCCTGCTGCTGATAGTCAAACGGGCTTGGCAATGAAAACTGAGCTTGGGGCTTTAGTCCTAAACGCTGAGTGAAATGGCTAAAATCGTCGTTTACGGCCAAAGTAGCGGAGGTGAAAATCCATGCGCCCTGCTTTTGTTGCACCTGTTCGTGAAATTTATCGGCCACCGAAAGTGGGGTGATGTGTAAACTAAAATGACGCGGCGTGGTGTCATACCAATAGGAATAACCAGTAATAGAGACATCACACACTCGATCAATTCGTCCTTTGATTAAGTTGGCGCGCTCAAATGCGGTATCCAATAACTGGCTGCGACCTAACGCGAGTTTTAACACATCGATAGCAAAATCTAAGCTGTCTCGCAAACGCGCTAATTCTCGCGAAATCGATGGTGAAGCTAACGCCTCACGCCAGTTGCCTCGAAAACTGGGTTCACCCAATACAATGCGTAAATCCATCGCTGACTGCACCAGTTTATCGCCCACTTTCTGCAATTGGCGCATATCTTTTGCTTCAGTGCGATAGCCGATTTCAATATCTTTCGCCAGCTCTTGGACTTGGCGACTGGAGACCGATTGACCAAAATATTGGCTGGCGATATCCGGTAACTGATGCGCTTCGTCGAAGATAAAGACCTCTGCTTCGGGGATCAACTCACCAAACCCGGTTTCTTTGATCGCCAGATCGGCTAGAAAAAGGTGATGGTTGACCACCACCACATCAGCGTCCATCGCCTTTTTGCGCGCTTTCGAGACAAAACAATCGACGTAACTTGGGCACTCTTTGCCAAGGCAATTGTCGTTGGTTGAGGTGATGGTTGGAATGACCGCACTGTCTTCAGGCAACTCTTCACATTCACCTAAATCACCGCTTTTGGTTTCCGATGACCAACGACGCACTTTCACTAATTGAGTCAGCAGCTGTGGATCAGATTGGTTGGTGTGGCTTTCCACCATTTGGCGGCTCAGCCTATCAAGGCACAGATAGTTTGCTCGGCCTTTTAATAGCGCGACATTGCCATAGAAACCGAGCGCATCAATCATCAAGGGTAAATCACGATGAAAAAGCTGCTCTTGTAGGTTTTTAGAACCCGTACTGATAATGACTTTTTTGCCACTGAGCAGCGCAGGCACCAGATACGCAAAGGTTTTGCCTGTACCAGTCCCTGCTTCAACCACTAATTGCGATTGTTGGGCAATCGCCTTAGCGACCGCCTCAGCCATGTCAATTTGCGCTTGTCGAGCTTGAAAACCGGCAATGGCCTTGCCTAATGCGCCTTGTGAAGAGAAGGTTTTTGCAATCATCAAAAAGTGGAGGTAAGTGTTCGTTGCGGGGCATTATGTCAGGTTTGATGAGCTGGCGCGAATCCAAGTGCAACCCGCGCCAGTTAGGTGTGTTCTATTTGCGATTGAGGTAACGAGATAACCAAGCTGGTCCTTCGTACCCATTCTCCGTTTGGGTCATTGCTTTTGCCGCCTCGGCGGGTGACGCTCGGTTCTCCCACATGTCTTCCAAAATGATTTCGTCAATTTGATGGTCTCCCATCAATGCACTCACTCTTTCCATATACAGCTTTCGTGCGAGGAGTTCTCTATCCATAAATACCGCCTTAAGACACTCTGTGAGGAAGAAATTTAGTAAAAGCCTAACGGTGAACCCGTTTATATATTGAAACCAACTTAATAATAGATTAATTATAGCCCTTATATTGCGGGGCGCCTCACCGTTCACACGCTCACGAATTAGTTTTTAGAACGAAAAAAATCATGCACGGAAGTAATTAATAATGGAAAGAAAAACACTGCTCACTCATTGTAGTGATGCGCCCGGACTTATCTCTAAAATCACGAACATTTGTTATAAACATCAACTCAATATTATTCATAATAATGAGTATGTTGATAACATCAGTGGTCACTTTTTTATGCGTACTGAATTGGAAGGCTACTTTAACGACACCACCCTTTTAGCCGACCTTGACCAAGCCTTGCCTGCACACGCAAAACGTAAACTGATTGATTCTTCGCGCAAACGCATCGTTATTTTGGTGACTAAAGAAGCACATTGCTTGGGCGATATTTTGATTAAGAATTATGATGGCAGCTTGGATGTCGATATTGCTGCAGTGATTGGCAATTACGATACGCTGCAAAATCTGACCGAAAAGTTTGATATCCCGTATCACCATGTTTCTCATGAAGGGCTAAACCGCGAGGAACATGAGCAGAAATTGTTAGAAGTGCTGGACCAATATCACGCCGACTATTTGGTCCTCGCCAAATACATGCGGGTACTCACTCCTGGTTTTGTCGATAAGTACCATCACAAAATTATTAATATTCACCACAGCTTTTTACCGGCATTCATTGGTGCAAAACCTTACCAGCAAGCATACGAGCGCGGTGTAAAAATCATTGGTGCGACGGCGCACTTTGTCACTAATGATTTAGATGAAGGCCCGATTATTAAGCAAGATGTAATCCCGGTTGATCACACATTCAGCGCGCAAAACATGGCGCAAGCTGGACGGGATGTTGAGAAAAATGTGCTGAGTAAAGCCTTGAACAAAGTCATCAACGATCACGTTTTTGTTTATGGCAACAAAACGGTCATTTTATAGCAAAGCGAAGAGTGTTCTTCACGAACATAGGAAAGACAAAAGGCGCGATTTGCGCCTTTTGTTGTTTTACGATTGCTGGCTGATCACTCCAAGTGATAGCACCACCGGCTAGCTTGGACCATAGATTATAACTTAATCGCCAGCTCTACCCCCTGACGAATCGCACGCACAGCATCAAGCTCACCAGCATAATCGGCACCACCAATCACATGCATCTTCTCACCCAATGATGCCCATTTATCTTCAAAAGGACGTACCGATTCTTGCCCGGCACAAATCACAATTTTGTCGGCGTCTAACAGCAAAGGATTACCGTCAAGCGTGATATGTAAACCGTCAGCGGCAATTTTTTCATAACCGACACCACCCAGTAGATTCACTCCACGCTTTTCTAAGGTGCGTTTATGGATCCAACCTGTGGTCTTACCGGGGCCTTTACCTACCCGTCCTTTGCGACGCTGCAATAGCCATACCGTTTTCTCACTCATACAATCGGGAAATGGGTACAAACCTCCGGGATAAGCAATCTCTTTATCGATGCCCCAATCATGCAGCCAATCATCAAGCGTATGCTCTGTCGGCTCAGTCAACATAGTGGCGACGTCGACACCAATTCCGCCAGCACCAACAATCGCGACCTTTTCGCCAACGGGTGTTTTTTCACGGATCAGCGTTTGGTAATCCACCACCTTTTCTAGGTTATCAATACCATCAATTTTTACTTTTCTCGGCTCGACACCCGACGCCATCACTACTTCATCGTACGGTTCGAGCATCTCAAAATTGACGTCAGTATCTAAATGCAGATGCACACCGGTTTGATCAATACGATTTGCAAAGTAGCGAATGGTTTCTCGAAACTCTTCTTTGCCGGGAATTTGCATCGCCAAACGGAACTGGCCACCAATGCGATCATTTTTTTCAAACAGATCAACATGATGCCCACGCTCAGCCAAGGTAGTCGCGCAAGCAAGCCCCGCCGGACCTGCGCCAATCACCGCCATTTTTTTCGGCTGAGCCGCAGGGCGAATAACTATTTCCGTTTCATAGCAGGCCCGCGGGTTAACGAGGCAACTGGCCCGTTTGCCTTTAAATACGTTATCTAAACAGGCTTGGTTACAGCCGATACACGTATTGATCAGCGCGGCTTTTCCTTGCTCGGCTTTGGCAACAAATTCTGGATCGGCAAGAAACGGACGCGCCATCGACACCATATCCGCTTGACCCGTTGCTAATATTTTTTCTGCTTCTTCTGGAGTGTTGATGCGATTACAGGTCACGACGGGCACAGAGAGATGTGGGCGGATTTTTTCCGTTACCCAAGTAAAAGCAGCACGTGGTACTTGAGTCGCTATCGTTGGAACGCGCGCTTCATGCCAACCGATGCCCGTATTGATAATGGTCACGCCAGCTTGTTCAAGTGCCTTCGCGAGCATTAAAACCTCTTCAAAAGTGCTGCCCTCTTCGACTAAATCCAGCATTGAAAGACGGAAAATGATGATGAACTCTTTACCAACCACTGCACGAATCGCTTTCACTATCTCAATGGGTAAACGGATACGATTTTCGTAACTACCGCCCCAATCGTCGTAACGCATGTTGGTACGTTTACAGATAAATTGGTTGATCAAATACCCTTCCGAGCCCATCACTTCCACACCATCGTATCCTGCAAGGTGAGCTAATTCAGCACTACTGGCAAAGGCATCAATGGTTTTTTTTATCTGACGGGCACTCATTTCACTCGGTGCAAAACGCGCAATAGGTGCTTTAATCGCCGAAGCACTTTGGGCAAAAGGGTGCATTGCGTATCGGCCTGCGTGCAGCAATTGCAAGGCGATCTTTCCACCTTGGCGATGCACTGCCTCAGTTACAACTTGGTGTGCACGCGCATGTTTTGCCTTGCTAAATTCAGCACTGAAAGGGTGAAGTCGACCGCGCAAATTAGGCGAAAACCCGCCCGTCACAATCAGCCCAACCCCACCTTTTGCACGCTCTTCATAAAAAGCGGCCAGCTTATGGAGCCCTTCCTTGTGCTCTTCTAATCCCGTGTGCATTGATCCCATCAATACACGGTTGCGTAACTGAGTAAATCCTAAATCCAAAGGCTCTAACAGATGTGGGTACATGGCGACTTCACTTTTATAATTATGCGTTATGGTCTGACCAGAATATTATTGCCCACAAAAAAAATCAAACAAGTGTTTACATTTTTGTAACACCGATCAATCTTGCGGTTGTTTGGGTATACTAGATCACGTAGGATGTAAGCCATTAATATCTCAAGGTTAATCCCTTGATTCATTTAAACACGCTTGCGAATAGCCGCAGTGGAGAAACAATGAAATCACTATTTCGATTTATCGGTTTGATATTTAAAGGTTTTTGGAAAATCATTACCTTTATTCGTTTAGCCTTAACCAACCTGTTCTTTTTGCTCAGTATTGCACTGATTTATTTCTTGTATGTGCATGCCGATTCTCCCCTGCCTACCATAGAAAAAGAGTCCGCATTAGTAATGAACTTATCGGGACCGATTGTTGAACAGAGTTCTTACATCAATCCGATGGATTCAATGACTGGTTCATTTTTTGGCAAAGACTTACCCAAAGAAAATGTATTATTTGATGTGGTAGAGACCATTCGCCATGCGAAAGACGATGCGAAAATCACAGGCCTTGTGCTCGCTCTTGGAGAAATGCCTGAAACCAACCTCACTAAGCTACGTTACATTGCTAAAGCGCTGAACGAATTTAAAGCCACGGGCAAACCCATCTACGCGGTGGGAGATTTCTATAATCAAAGCCAATATTATTTGGCAAGCTACGCCGATAAAGTCTATTTGGCACCGGACGGCGCCGTGATGCTGAAAGGCTACAGTGCCTATTCGATGTACTACAAAACTTTGCTGGAAAAGCTGGATGTCAATACGCACGTTTTCCGTGTCGGTACTTATAAATCAGCCATTGAGCCATTTATTCGTGACGATATGTCCGACGCGGCGAAAGAGTCCGCCTCTCGCTGGTTAACACAGTTGTGGGGAGCGTACGTTGATGACGTAGCGACCAACCGTAAGATTGACGGGAAAACGTTAAACCCATCAATGGATGAATTTCTGACGCAATTAAAAGCGACCGAGGGTGATCTCGCTGCTTTATCATTAAAATTAGGGTTAGTGGATGAATTGGCCACTCGCCAACAAATGCGCCTATCGCTCGCCGAAACATTTGGCAGCAATGGAGAAGATAGCTACAACGCCGTAGGCTACTACGAATATCAAGCCACCATTAGGCCACAGTTTAACGCTGATATGGACGATGTAGCCGTGATCGTGGCTAGTGGTACCATCATGGATGGAGATCACCCACGAGGCACAGTCGGTGGTGATACCACCGCCGCATTACTTCGCCAAGCGCGTAACGATGATAAAGTCAAAGCCGTCGTATTGCGTGTGGACAGCCCAGGAGGCAGCGCCTTTGCCTCCGAAGTTATTCGTAATGAAATTCAAGCGTTAAAAGACGCAGGCAAACCGGTTATCGTCTCAATGTCGAGCCTTGCAGCGTCTGGCGGTTATTGGATTTCAATGAGTGCGGATAAAATTGTCGCGCAGCCAACCACGTTAACCGGTTCAATTGGTATTTTTAGTGTCATCACCACATTCGAAAAAGGACTCAATAAATTGGGGGTTTATACCGATGGCGTAGGAACCTCACCTTTTTCTGGTGTCGGTGTCACCACAGGGCTAACAAAAGGCGTGGCCGACGCACTGCAACTGGGCATTAACCATGGTTACCAGCGTTTCATCAGTTTGGTGGGAGAGAACCGTGGCCTTTCATTGGCACAAGTCGATCAGGTCGCGCAAGGCCGCGTATGGACAGGACAAGATGCGATGGATCATGGTTTAGTCGATCAAATGGGTGACTTTGATGATGCCATTAAGCTCGCAGCACAACTGGCAAAATTAGAGACCTACAATATTTATTGGGTAGAAGAACCCCTTTCACCCGCTGAGCAGTTCTTGCAAGACATCATGAATCAAGTGCAAGTTCGCTTCGGTTTTGATGTATCAACACTAGTGCCAGCGTCGCTGCAACCTGTAGCAAAACAATGGGTGCAAGATGCCAGCTTACTCAACCAT
This sequence comes from Vibrio sp. V12_P9A6T4, assembly GCF_963874835.1. NCBI lineage: Bacteria > Pseudomonadati > Pseudomonadota > Gammaproteobacteria > Vibrionales > Vibrionaceae > Vibrio > Vibrio sp. V12_P9A6T4. The sequence goes on from NZ_CAWNJO010000060.1 coordinate 66,359, forward strand.
TTTAATGATCCGAAAGGGCAATATGCATTCTGCCTAAACTGCCAAGTTCAGTAGCAATATCAATCTGTAATGACTAAAAACCATTGGGGCGCTTTGTGTTGAGCGCCCCTTTTTATATTAAGTGAATACGCTATAATCCCCCGCTCTGTTCCCCTACACGAGTGATTTCTAGCTATGGCAAGAAAACATATCTATATCGCCTACACTGGCGGTACTATCGGCATGCTAAAATCCGACCATGGTTATGTCCCTATTGCGGGCTTCATGGAAAAACAACTCGCAAGTATGCCTGAATTTCAGCGCCCTGAAATGCCTGAGTTCACCATTCATGAATATGACCCTCTGATTGACTCCTCGGACATGACACCTGAAGATTGGCAACAAATCGCCAACGATATTCGAGATAATTATGACAAATACGATGGCTTTGTGATTTTACATGGTACGGATACCATGGCTTACACGGCATCGGCACTCTCTTTCATGCTGGAAAACTTGGGTAAACCCGTCATTGTGACAGGCTCACAAATTCCGTTGGCCGAATTGCGCTCTGACGGACAAGCGAATTTACTTAATGCGTTGCACATCGCCGCTAATTACCCCATCAATGAAGTGACGTTATTCTTCAATAATCAGTTGATGCGGGGTAACCGCAGTGTCAAATCACACGCCGATGGTTTTAATGCGTTTACCTCGCCGAACCTTCCTCCGCTGTTAGAAGCTGGGATCAATATTCAAATCAGCAGTAACGTTAAAGTTGGCGAACAGCCGCAAGGAGCCTTCCGAGTCCATAACATTACACCACAACCGATCGGTGTGATTACCATGTACCCTGGCATCTCTCACGAAGTGATCCGCAATACCTTATTACAGCCAGTCAACGCGATGATTTTGCTGACTTTTGGTGTGGGCAATGCACCTCAAAATGCGCAACTATTAGCGCATTTAAAAGAAGCCTCAGAACGTGGCGTGATCGTCATGAACTTAACTCAGTGCTTAGCAGGTAAAGTCAACATGGGCGGTTACGCAACTGGCTGTGCACTTGCAGAAGCAGGCGTGATCAGCGGCTACGACATGACACCCGAAGCCGCTTTAGCCAAGCTTCACTATTTACTGAGCCAGAATCTTTCTTATGAAGAAGTGAAGCAGAAAATGCAGGAAGTATTACGTGGTGAAATGAGCTTATAGCTTTAAACAACCACAATATATTTTCCCCTCATTAACAAAATCCCCAACTCAATGAATTGGGGATTTTTGTATTCTGTACAAGTCAAATAGACTCATTCGTGGTTTGGATTGACTCGAACAATATCGTCTTGTCCGTTTTGAAAGCGCTTTTTAAGCTCATTTTTTGACTTAAAACTGATTTCTCCACCAGCGGCAACTGTCATATGGTCCGCTTCTACATTATGCTTAGATTGATACAACATCACAGCTTGCATGCATGAATCTCGCTGTGTTTGTGAAAGTGGTGTACCTTCAGGCCACTTACCCGTTTCAACAGCGTGCATTAATCGCTTGTAAGCTTCGGGGGTGATGGCGTTAATGAGTTGATCGGCATCCATGGTCTATCCTTAATTAACGAATTCGTCACAAACATAACTTGCCATGATATTGAGTCAAGACAAGCCCAATAAATAAGTGTATTTGATCACAAGCTAATATTATGAATTTGATAAAAGTGCCCATGATTCTCAGCCTATCACTTCTTATAAGTGGCTGCTTTGAGAATAACAGAGATACCGACAAGCTATGTGCCGATAATCCTAATTTGCGCTGTGAAAGGCTCAATATAAATGATGGGCAATGTAGAGTTCCACGCACGGACCTCATCTGGCATCGATTTGAAGTACTTAAAAATCCAAGCGATAGCAACAAGATTAAAGAATACGGATTAGTTCAAGCTTATCGAAAATGTCTCGAGCTCGCTTCACAAATTCAAGCTATTGATCAAACGGAACTCAAACAACGTCGATTTTCAGCACTCGTCAATACAGGGAAAGATTTAGAGCAGATTGAAAAAGAGCTTCAGTCATCCAGCTCCGCGGAAACCTTATACTTTCTCTGGAGTCAGATTGGTGATAAAAGTGCACAAAGAAAATTCTTACAACGTGAAGGTAAACCCGAGCTAGATACAGCAGAAATGCAATACGCTCTCGCTACTTTTTATGTTCAACGGGATCGAGAAAAAGCAATCTATTTGCTCCATCGAACCTTAGAACTCAGCCCAAAAGGCAGTATCAACCTTGATGCTATCAAATCTCTTGCCAGTACCAACCAAATTCTCAAACAGAAAGAAAAAGCTTACATTTGGGCGATGGTAGGGAAAACATTCAATGTGCCGGTTGCTTCAGAGACAGAACTCAAATTGCTGTACGGGTTTGATCAAGAAAAATTTGATGCACTCGACGATATCGCCGAAAAAATCGTTGACGCGATCAAAAATGGACAGTTTAAACCAGAGCTCATTCCTCTCGACTTTGCCAACTAACAAAATGTAATCATAAAACAAAGAGCGGTGATAAGTTCACCGCTTTTTCACTTTTTGTTGAAAATTAACGACACTGAATTGACACAAAATCGTTCACCTGTTGTTTGAGGTCCATCAGGAAAAACATGCCCTAGATGGCTATCACACACCGCACAACGGATCTCAGTTCGAATCATTCCATGCGTTAAATCTTCAAGATAGCGGATTGCAGTATCATTGATCGGTGCATCAAAACTTGGCCAACCACACCCCGAATCATACTTATTGTTGGAGACAAATAACGGGCTGCTGCAACAGGTACACGCGTACACACCTGTGTCACGATTATGTAATAACTTGCCACTAAACGGGGCTTCTGTACCGCGTTGACGGCAAACATAAAATTCATCATCTGTTAGTCTTTCACGCCAGTATTCATCAGGCTTAACATTATTATCAATCTTCGATTTCACTTACAAAACTTCCCTTCTTCTCAATATTGCACTGGTACTTTTTATGTCAAAAACTTGCATACTCCACTCTTTGTAGCACATACTTTCTCACCATGAAATGGTAGGTATGTAATTTCTAACTGCCTTAGAAGGCTAAAGTATTTTACGCCAACTGAAAGTAAACAGAAGCGGTATAAAGTTTAAAATTTAATCACTTACGATTAATTGTGAAAAAAAGCGTCGCTTTTTTTTGACTTTAAACAAGTTAAGTCCGATTATCTGTTGCAGACATTTACTGGATTCTGTAATTTTACTACCAGTTATCTTTAATCAGAAATTAAGTTGTGGAGCAACTATAATGACTATCAAAGTAGGTATTAACGGTTTTGGCCGTATCGGTCGTTTCGTATTCCGTGCAGCGCAAGAGCGCAACGACATCGAAGTTGTAGGTATTAACGACCTTATCGACGTAGATTATATGGCATACATGTTAAAGTATGACTCAACTCATGGCCGTTTCAACGGTACTGTTGAAGTTGAAGCTGGCAACCTAGTTGTAAACGGCAAAACTGTACGTGTAACAGCTGAGCGTAACCCAGAAGATCTAAAATGGGATGCAATCGGTGTTGACGTGGTTGCTGAAGCAACAGGTCTATTCCTAGACGATGCAACCGCTCGTAAGCACATCACTGCTGGCGCGAAAAAAGTTGTTCTAACTGGTCCTTCAAAAGACGCGACTCCAATGTTCGTAATGGGTGTTAACCACGCTTCTTACGCTGGCCAAGACATCGTTTCTAACGCTTCTTGTACTACAAACTGCCTAGCACCTATCGCTAAAGTTCTTAACGACAAGTGGGGCATCGAGTCTGGTCTTATGACTACTGTTCACGCAACTACAGCGACTCAAAAAACTGTAGATGGTCCTTCTGCGAAAGACTGGCGTGGTGGTCGTGGTGCTTCTCAAAACATCATCCCATCTTCAACTGGCGCAGCTAAAGCGGTTGGCGTTGTAATCCCAGAACTAAACGGCAAACTGACTGGTATGGCTTTCCGCGTACCTACAGCGAACGTTTCTGTAGTTGACCTAACTGTTAACCTACAAAACCCAGCATCTTACGCAGAAATTTGTGCTGAAATGAAGCGCGCTTCTGAAAACGAATTCGCTGGCGTTCTAGGCTACACTGAAGATGCAGTTGTTTCTCAAGACTTCATCGGCGAAATCAACACATCTGTATTCGATGCTAAAGCTGGTATCGCACTGACTGACAAATTCGTTAAAGTTGTATCTTGGTACGACAACGAAATCGGTTACTCAAACAAAGTTCTAGACCTAATCGCTCACGTTTCTAAATAATCGTAGTGTTTAGCGAAGAAATTCGTTGAGAACAAAAAGGCGGCCATTGTGTCGCCTTTTTAGTATCTGTCCCTTTCATTAATGGGACTGCGTTAGACAATCCGAGCCGTTCCTTACTTATTTATCCGGTAGGAATGGTATGAGGTATCGAATTTATGGATCTGCAATCTCTCCCTACCCTGACTTATCTTTCTGACAACGTCACCATCGTTGAGAAAGAGGGCGTTAAAATTGTTCGCGTTATTCATGACAAAGCGACCGCCGGAATTACACTGCATGGCGGCCATGTCATCTCATTCACTCCTAAAGGACAAGATGAGCTCATTTGGATGAGTGACACGGCCATTTTTGACGGTAAAGCCGCTCTAAGAGGCGGGATCCCTGTTTGTTGGCCATGGTTTGGCCGTATTGCTGCACCAGCCCATGGTTTCGCACGCACCAGTGAATGGGCATTGATTGAACATAGAGAAAACGAGCAGGGCGTCATTATCGTGCTAGGGCTCGACCATTCGCCCCAAACACTGGCTATTTGGCCATTTCAATTCCAAACTCGTCTTTATGTTGAAATTGGTGACAAGTTAAAAGTCACTTTAGAAACGACCAATACGGATGAGAAAGCATGGACGTTTTCTGCAGCGCTGCACAGCTACCTCAAGGTTGGTAATATTACCCAGACCACTACTACAGGTATGGGCGTTGAATATATAGACAGCTTACAAGATGCAAAAATGTGTCAAGGTGGTTCAACACTGGTCCTCACCGATACGATTGATCGCGTCTATACCGCGCCTGAAGCACAAATTCAGGTCCAAGATCCTGTTTTGAATCGTACGTTAGTGGTTGAAAACACTGGACACAACTCTGCCGTCTTGTGGAACCCATGGGCTCAAGGCGCTCAATCAATGGCAGATATGCCTGACGATGGTTATCAAACGATGCTGTGTGTTGAATCTACACTGCATGCCCCTTGCTTGTCCGCAGGAAAAACCTTGCAACCAGGTGAAAGCCATCAGCTCGTCACGACGGTTTTTTCCAACTAAGTTTTTTTGGCGAATTTTCCGTCATCATACTCATGCTGAGGACAGTGAAATCACGCTGTCCTTTTTATTTCTAGCCGCAGACGCTAAACTGGCGCCTTTGTTTTTCAAGCGAGATCTTCATGGCGTATCTGTGCCCCCTTTGCCAGCAACCTCTGTTGCAACAGCAGCAAATATTGAAATGTGAAAATAATCATCAATTTGATATAGCCAAAGAGGGCTACGTCAATTTGATGCCTGCACATCATAAACGCTCAAAAGATCCGGGTGATAATAAAGAGATGATGCAAGCTCGTCGCCGTTTTCTTGAAGGTGGACATTACGATCTGATGCGTCAGACGGTCGCTCAGTTGTGCAGTAAGTATCTGCAAGATTCTTCTTATCAGTTTTTAGACATCGGCTGCGGCGAAGGTTACTACACCCAATTTGTCGCTCAAACGCTTGCACAACACTCGACACAATCGGTCACCTATGGGTTAGATATCTCTAAAATCGCCGTCCGTTATGCAGCAAAGCGCTACCCTATGGTCAACTTTGTCGTTGCCTCCAGCCACCGCTTGCCCTTTGACGATGTTTCCCTAGCCGGTATATTACGAATTTATGCGCCCTGTAAAGCACAAGAGCTTTACCGCTGCATTCAAAAGCAAGGAGTGGTGATTACCGTTACACCCGCGGCAAGGCACCTCTATCAGTTAAAAGAAGGGATCTATCCTAATGTTCAACTGCATGATGAAACCGCAGAAGAGATAGCTGGGTTTACATTAGTAGAGCAACAAAAACTGCACTACACCATGGCATTAAGCGGTAACGATGCTTTTGATTTATTACAGATGACGCCGTTTGCATGGCGGGCCAGTGATGAGCTAAGAGCGCAATTAAAGCAAGCTGAGCAATTTAATTGTGAGGCCGATTTTATGATCAGCGTTTATCGCAAAGTTAGTTGATAATAATTCTCATTATATTGCAAATCCACAGTGTCTCCATTATTATGCCAAATTCAAAATGGAGACACTCATGCGCTTAGTTACTTCTCTGGCTCTACTATTACCACTTTTTGGCTGTGCTTCGCACCAGCCGAAGCCCATTGCTCACTTTTATGACTACCAATTATCTACCCCTAGCGGCAAACCATTGAATCTCAATTCGCTGCCGAATGAGATAAAAAATGCCGATATCATTTTAGTCGGTGAGTGGCATACACACCCAGCCATTCATCGCTTCCAAACCGAGCTATTGGCACAACTCAGCCGCGAAAACACCCATGTAGCCTTGTCTATGGAACAATTTTCACGCGATGAACAAGAGATACTGAACCGCTATCTAGCAGGAGAAATCGGCGAACAATACCTTATTTCTCAGACCAGAGCGTGGCCAAACTACCAAAGTGACTACCGCCCACTGGTTGAATTTGCAAAATCACAGCAGTTGGATGTCATTGCCGCTAATGCGCCTAAACCTTTCGTACGTTGTATCGGCAAAGTAGGGATCAAATACCTTGATAAATTAACGCCAGTAGAGCGGGCTCAGGTTGCACACCAAATTGACACCTCAACCTCTCCCTACAAAGCGAAGTTCATGGAATCAATGCACCACGGTTCAAAAGAGCAAACTGAAAAACAGTACGCAGCTCAGGTCGCTTGGGATGAAACAATGGCAGAAAGCATGGTGGATTATTTACAAAACCACCCGACAGCTCAGGTGATGCACATCGCAGGTAAGTTCCACACCGAGCAGGGTTTAGGCACGGCGCATTCTATCCTTCGTCGAAATCCTGATTTAAAGGTTGCCATCATCACGCCCGTAGAGGATACCCAGGCATCGTATCCTGATTTCCAACTCACTGTACTGCCAATTCCCACCGCCTATGTTCAAGCAGAGCATCGCATGCAAGCCTATCAACAGATAAAGAATCGCAACACAGATCTCACTTGCGACTAATTAGCGGCGAATAACGGGCCTGCTTATTCTTTTCATATAAAGTAGGCGCGTTTTTTGCTTGTACATACTTCATACAAATTGCGAATTTTTTGCACAAGTTTTTCATAAATCTGTCGATACATTAACTGATGGCATTTATAGGAGAGAAGTATGACACCGGTAGGGACAAGCTCAGCGCAACTGCATTCACTCCAGCAAGTTAAAGCTCAAGCAAATTCTACAGCGGCATCCCCCCCCTCTGCCCCGCTCAAAGTGGAGCAGAATACCGTCACTTTGTCTGATGAAGGCAAAGCCTTGCTCGCAGCGCTGCAACAACTCGACAAAGAGAGTAAGTTAGAAAACAAAGAGAAAACCGTGACAGGCAAAGTGGAGTCATTTGCTCATGGTGCTTTGGGGTTAGATCATCCAGATAAAAAACCAGAAGAAGACGATAGCTCCTATTCCGCAGGGAAATATTTTTCCGCCGCAGCAACAGTAGGAGGTTTGTTACTGCTTCTCTAGTCTTTTAGATTTCTATTGGATATTAATTGCGGTTTGGATGGTTGATGATGTGGTCCTCCCAGTCGATAACATCAATCTCATAAACGACTTTGTTGCGAACACTTTCTTGCGCGGCGTGCATCGCCTCTTTGGAGCCGGTAATCAAAGGATGCCATTGCGGCAATGTTTTGCCTTCTGACAGTACACGATAGGCGCACGTATCCGGCAACCAATTAAATTCATCAATTTTATCACGCGTCAGTTTTAAGCACTCCTCACCAGAATTGAAGCGGTTTGGATAATCCTTGCATGAGCAGGTATCGCTGTTTAACCAACTGCAAGCGACATTGGTGTAATAGACCTCATCACTATCTTCATCCATTAACTTGTGTAAGCAACACTTACCGCATCCATCACAAAGCGACTCCCACTCCGATTCCGTCATTTGTTCTAATTTCTTATTTTGCCAGAATGGTGTGTTCATGAGTCTCTATCTTACTTAACGAATGGGGTGCGTGTTATACCTCCACACCAACCAAAGTTCAAGGATAAAAACGGCTTGTTAATTTAGGAAGCTATTGCTGTACACTTCGGTCACATCTGCTAGGATCGTCACCCTTTTCTTTTTACTGGTACTCAATTATGGAATGCAGACTTGGTTGTGGTGCGTGTTGTATCGCCCCTAGTATTTCTTCCTCCATCCCGGGTATGGAGCAAGGAAAGCCAGCAGGTGTACGTTGCATTCAACTTAATGACGCTAATTTGTGCAAGTTATTTGGTAAGCCTGAACGTCCAAAAGTATGCCACGAATTTAAGCCTTGCCCGATGGTCTGTGGCAACACGAACCAAGAAGCTTTGAGCAACATTACCGAACTCGAAAAAATCACTTGATGGCACTGCTTTGTTTGCCATTAATTAATGGCGTCACTCAAAATTGCCCCAGCAGCTAGGGCAATGATTCGAAAGGTGCTACAGCTTTTGTCTGCCAAGCAAAGAATGTGATAGCGTCGTGCCATCAACAAGCTCAAGCTCACCGCCAACAGGCACACCATGAGCAATACGGCTCGCAGAGACTTGATGGGCGCGACATAATTCCGCAATGTAGTGCGCGGTCGCTTCCCCTTCAACGGTTGGGTTAGTGGCAAGAATGACTTCGGCAATGCCACCACGTTGCAAACGGTAATCCAGCGTATCTAAACCAATATCACTCGGGCCGATACCATCTAAAGGTGATAAGTGCCCCATCAGAACAAAATAACGTCCAGAATATTGGCCTGTAGCTTCAATGGCCGCAATATCAGCAGGGCTTTCGACTACACAGAGTTGGCCGTTATCCTGCCGCTTAGGGTTGCTACAAATATGACAAGTTTCTTCTTCAGTGAAAGTTCGACATTCACTGCAATGTCCAATTTCTGTCATGGCTTGGCTTAAAGCATCGGCGAGCTGTAAGCCGCCTTTTCTATCGCGCTGTAACAAATGAAAGGCCATACGCTGTGCTGACTTGGGACCCACCCCAGGCAGACAACGTAAGGCCTCCATCAAATGCTCCAGCATATGACTGGTACGCATTAGTAACCTATTCTGTTTGTTAAAAAGGTCGTTCGTTAAAACGGCATCTTCATACCTGGTGGTAATTGCATACCGCCAGTGACAGAAGCCATTTTTTCTTTTTGAGTCTCTTCCACGCGGCGCGCAGCATCATTGAAAGCGGCGGCAATCAGATCTTCTAGCATCTCTTTGTCGTCTTCCATCAAGCTTTCATCAATCTCTACACGGCGTACGCTGTGGCTACCAGTAATGGTCACTTTTACCAGACCAGCACCAGACTCACCAACCACTTCCATATTCGCAATTTCTTCTTGTAGCTTTTGCATGCGCTCTTGCATTTGTTGGGCTTGCTTCATTAGGTTGCCCATACCGCCTTTACCAAACATGTTTATCTCTCTGGTTGAATTGAGTGTTTCACATAAGGTGGGGTCATAACATATAGATTCAACCCCACACTCGCTTAATTGATTAAATCGGCCGCACACTGTCGCGATCAAGTTCCGCATCAAAACGTCGCTTGAAGAACATTACGTGAGGGTCGGCCTCCAAGCTGTTCAATGCTTGCTCTAATTTGAGTTGGTAAAGACGCTCTCTAAGCTCCAATGGAGTCTCACCTTGCTCACCAATTGTCACGCTAAGGTGGCACTCTTCAGCTAATGTCTCATTGAGCGCTTCTAACAACTCGCTTTGTGCTTTATCGGTATTAAGATGGGCCTGACTTGGCCGCAGCACTAGCTCAATTGATGAGCCCGATTTGTGGTAGACAGAATTAAGTGCTAATTGTTCCACTAACTTGGCAATATCGAGCTGGTGGATCAGAGCTGCCCATTCATCTTGTTCTATCGATTCTGCAAGTAACTTTTCTGCCATCTCTGGCGTTTTAATATGTTCTAGCGCTTGCTTAATTTGTGTCGGTGTCAGCTCTGTTTTTTGTTGTTCAACCACCACAGGTTGCAGCGTTGGACGCCACTGATAAGGCTCGTTGTCCAAAGTTGGGACAGCTTCAGGAGCGGATGTTGACAAAGGCGACACTCGAGCTGATTTTCCATGCGAGGCAACACGCTCAAGCACAGATTCAGATTTAGTCGATGCCGCATTAGGCTTTTTTGTCCCGTTGCTCTTTGTTTCATTCACTCCTTTTGCTGGCTGAGCAACCCCTTGGCGCTGTGAACGCAACTGGTGTCGCAGCCCTGCAATCGGTGAGGGACGTGGAGCTGAAGAAGGTGCTGGTGGTTGAGGAACTGGTGCAGGCTCATACGATTCTGGGGCATATTCCATTGCACTGGACATGTCATCATTCATATCCGCATAGCGGTTATCGTAATCTTGAACGATGCCATAATCAGGCTGAGTATCCTCATGCCTTTGTGGCTCATTAACCTGACTATCCGATACGGGAGCCACCGACGTTTGCGTAGGTTCAGTTAGAGGCGTTACCACTGATACAGGTTTTTGTGAAGGAGTGCCGTGGCTTGGCACTGCGACATCTGAACTCACTTCAGTACTGAACGTATTCACCAACGATACCGAAGCAGGACGAAACGCCATCATACGTAGCACAATCATTTCCAGCCCCGTTCGAGCGGTTGGCGAAAGTGCTAAATCTTCACGTCCTTTTAAAGCAATTTGATAATAGAGCTGCACATCTTGTGGGCTCAGTGCTTTGCTAAGCAGTTGCACTTTCTCTGAGTCAGGTTGGGTTTTGTCCAGTGTTGCTGGCAACGCTTGATACATCGCAATACGGTGTAACTGCGCCGAGAGTTGTTGTAGTAATCCATCCCAATCCACACCATTTTGTGCTAAATGTGCAACGCTATCCATCGCCGTTTGAGGCTGTTTACTGCTAATGGCTTGCAGTAAATGGAGTGCTTGATCTGTGTCTAGCGTGCCAAGCATTGGGGCGACTACATCGGCCATCACCTGGTTATTACCTAGTGCAATCGCTTGATCAGTTAAGCTAAGTGCATCACGCATACTGCCATCGGCAGCATGAGCGATCATTCTTAATGCTCTCGCTTCACAAGGGATCTGCTCTGCCGCTAAAACATGCTCAAGCTGATCGTGGATATTTTCAACACTGATCGGCTTAAGATGAAACTGTAAGCAGCGCGATAAAATCGTAACCGGCAGCTTTTGCGGATCTGTCGTAGCGAGCAAGAATTTCACATACTCAGGCGGCTCTTCCAACGTTTTAAGCAAAGCGTTAAAACTGTGGCGCGACAGCATGTGAACTTCATCGATTAAGTACACCTTGAATCGACCGCGAGCAGGCTTGTATTGCACGTTATCAAGTAATTCGCGCGTATCTTCGACTTTGGTTCGTGATGCCGCATCTATTTCTAAAAGATCAACAAAACGGCCTTGGTCAATCTCTCGACAAGTATCACATTGGCCACAAGGTGTGGCCGTAATACCTGTTTCACAGTTTAACCCCTTGGCAAACAAGCGACCAATCGTCGTCTTGCCTACACCACGTGTACCGCTGAATAAATACGCATGGTGCAATCTATTTTGGGCCAACGCATTTTCTAGTGCAGTTAAGACATGTGCTTGTCCCACCACCTCATTAAATTTTGTTGGTCGCCATTTTCGCGCTAAGGCAAGATAACTCATGAGTACGTCCAGTTGATTAGCTTAGTGACCTTCAAATTCACAAATACTATAAACGTTCAGGCCCAAACCTTGTAAACGTTTGTCTCCGCCAATTTCAGGCAGGTTGATGACAAAAGCCGCGTGCTCAACTTCACCACCAAGCTGGCGGATCAATTTAGTCGTCGCTTCAATCGTACCACCCGTTGCCAGTAGATCATCCACCACCAGCACTTTATCACCTTGTTTGATCGCATCAACGTGAATTTCTAATGTGTCAGTACCGTATTCCAATTCGTAAGATTGAGCTAACGTTTCGCGTGGTAACTTACCCGGCTTACGTACAGGTACAAACCCCAAACCAAGCTCTAAAGCCAATGGCGCGCCAAATAGGAAACCACGCGCTTCTGTACCCACAACTTTGGTAAAGCCCATGTCTTTATATTTTTCGACTAATAAAGCAATGGTTGCTTGATAGGCTTTTGCATCCTCTAGCAGGCTAGTTACATCACGAAACAAAATGCCAGGTTTTGGGTAGTTAGGGATGCTTTGAATGCTCGATTTGATCAAAGAGATAGTTTCGGTTGTCATAACTTACATTTACTTAGATTGGCTCTTCATTTCTCACGATACATTTACGTATCAGAATGATAGAGCGTGAGCTCTCAGCAACATAGATAAGCCACAATATCTTAGCCGCTGAAAAAACAAACGCCCATTCGAAGAATGGGCACACTTCCCCATAATGCTAGTGATTTTCTTGTTGGTTAGCAACCTGCTCATGAGTGGGAAGTCGAATAAACCAAGTGATCAGGACCACAAGCATAGTAAACAACATAATTTTGAGCCAAAAGTGTGGGACAACCCAGATGGAAAAAATAAAGCTTAGAATAATCCACAAACATCCCCGTTGTTTCACTTGCCGCGAAACAGCGCCATGTTGCTGCCAATTATCCAGTATTGGGCCTAGCGTCTGATGTTGATGCAACCAAGCATGAAAACGAGGGCTACTTCGTAAGAAGCAAGCGCTAGCAAGGAGTATGAAAGGGGTTGTGGGGAGTAGCGGTAAGAATATGCCTATCACGCCTAACAGAAGGCAGAGCCCACCAGCCACCGTAAGAAGAAAATGACGAATATTGATGGTGAACTCCCAACGTACTATCCAACTCAGAAAGTTGAATAACCATTAAACACACGGATCCAAGTCAGTATTGCTGGCAATGTAGGGATCGAAAGTACGGCAATAAAGCCTAAAAAATAAAAAATGTTGTAAGGTTCTTTAAAATTCTGCTCTTCCATCATAACTTCTCTAGTGTTGGATGACTCCGTTCGTTTTGGCACCATAAACAAAGTTAATGTAACGTAAACGAATTGGGTGATTGTTGTTCTAGACGCGAACTATACCTCAAACAAATCACCGCAAACACCGACTAAAGATAAGGTTATTAACTGCTGCCACCTTGGTAAATATTGAGTTTGAAACTACTCGAACCTAAGCGATTAGTTGATAGCTGACAAGTTGAGTTGATCGGTAAATCTTTAGTGATAAAGTTTTTTAAACAGTTCTGCCCAAGGCTAACACCCGCAGCAATATGTTGAGTTAAGTAGCCATTTGACCATTGACTGTCGAGCCCAGCTGGCAGGATAGAGAGTGTACCTTCGCTTAAATCCGCAATACCGAATACTGCGTTGATTGGATTAGCACACTCTGAGCATTCAATACCTTTTTCCAGTATGTCGGCAAGGTCTTTCAGATCGGCACTGAAGCTTTTTAAGTTGCGAAGATAATCGTGAAACAGAGCACGAACGAGCAATGTTGAAGCCACACTATTTTCATAATGAGCATCTGAATCGACCAAGTAAAAGGCAAACTGCCCGTTCATCAACCACGCATAGTCAAATACCAGCGGCATCACATCCGCCGATTGTAAAAGACGGTAACTACACTTCCAACTGCCTTGTGAAGTATCCTTTTCTGGTAATAACGCGTGCAGCAAATCTTTCGCGGTACTGGGGTTTTCTCGTAAATACTCCAGATGCCAATGCAACTCTTGTTCTTCTGGAATATCACCACCATCATCGACCCGGAACCATTGCGTCGAAAAATCGCGCTGATCAGATAAACGACTGAACGTATCTTCGAGCGTACTTTCTATTGCACTGCTTAAATACTGGTGGTTACCAATCGGTTTAGGAAGAAAATCCTTAACACCAAATCGCAGCACTTTTGCAACATCAGCCATTTCATCAGTTGCAGAGACCACTATCAGTGGCAGCGAGGGATACTCAAGGCTCACCTCTTCAACAAACTCAATGCCGTTCAGTACTGGCATTGCTAAGTCACACACAACAAGGTCAGGCTCCGCATCTTTTAACTTGCGCAACCCCTCTAAGCCATTTTCAGCTTCAAGCACTTTATAGCCTTGAGCCGACAAATAACCACTGGTTATTCGCCTAAAAATTGGGTCATCATCAACGAGCATGATCAGTTTTTGCTCGACGTGCTGATTGTCTGAAGGTTTTTTCGCCAAGAACTCACTAGCCTGAATGTGAGATTTATACATAATCCTGCCTCACAATGCTTTTAAAAAGCAGTCATTTTATTGTTATAGGATAAATTGATAGGTTACTTTATAAAGTAGTCGCAAAATAAGATTTATACAAATGTTCCACTTTGTAACTCGGTTGCATACTATATATATGGGCTATGTATGGATTGTACGGAATGTTACTTTCGTCAAACAAGTTGATATGACTCAAGATTTGACAAATGATATACGTATAAATTACTCAAATTCGAAAAATAATGTGTCAGGAACAATGAAATTAGATGACCTAAACCTCTTTCGACTGGTTGTCGAAAATGGAAGCTATACCGCAACTTCTCGTAAAACAATGATCCCCGTTGCGACCATTACCCGACGCATTCAAGCATTGGAAGATTCTCTGAATCTTAGATTGTTGAATCGCCATGCTCGAAAACTTTCGCTGACTGAAGCGGGTGAACGTTTTTTTCAAGAGTGCTCACCGTTGCTGCATCGCTTAGCTGCAACAGCAGAAGAGCTCACCGATGAATGTCGTGGCGCTTCAGGCAAACTAAGAATATCGTCACCATCTAATGTCACGAAACGCATGATGATGCCTATCTTCAATGCCTTCATGATGCAGTACCCAGATATCAACATAGAATTGACCACCAGCAATCAGGCCGATCAACTCGACCCAACCGAATGGGATGTCATTTTTAGAGTTGGACCTCAACGAGACTCCAGTTTGATTGCGCGAAAAATTAATGAAGTGAAAGATGTGTTAGTCGCAAGCCCAGGGTATTTAGCGAAACACCCTGCACCAACTCATGCCGAAGAGCTCAGTAATCATTCATTATTGAAGGGATATCCTCTAGTAAAATGGCAGTTGACCAACAATAAAGGGGAATGCGTGGTCAATTGTGATACTGGTCGTTTTCAGGCCAACGCTTTAAACGTAGTGCGCAGCGCTTGCTCTGAGGGGCTGGGTATCACCTTAATGCCAGATGTAATGATTAAAGAATTTATCGAAGAAGGCAGCTTAGTCAGAGTACTGGAAGACTGGGTTTCCAACCCTCGTGATATTTATATGCTGTATAACCACAAGGATCATCTACCTGAAAAAGTCAGGCTATTTATTGATTTTGTGATTGCCTATCACATCCACTAGATTTTAGGCCCAGCATTGCTGGGCCATGAGTTATCGCAGCGGCAGATAGTCAATAAACTCGCTATAGAAACTCAATAAATTTACTCAAATCACGTTCAGGCACTTTCATTGGCGTGCACCCTGCGGTTCCTAGGTATAAGAAACCAACGATTTGATCATCGCCCTTAGCACCTAATGCTTGCCGAACGTGAGAGTGGAACATCCAGCTTCCCGAACGCCAGAAACCTTGAAAACCTTGGGCTACCGCAGCCATTTGCATCGCTTGTACTGCGCATCCCGCAGAGAGATGCTGTTCAATCGCTGGCACCTTTTCATGCTCCGTTACTTTCGCGATCACTGTGATTACCATGGGTGCTCGAAACGGTGCATTTTTCGCTTTTTCTATCTCTGCATCACTGCCGTTATCCGCTCGCACAGCAGACGCCAAAATACCCGACAACTTTTGCAAACCCGCTCCCTGAGCAATCACGAAACGCCAAGGGGTTAAACCGCCATGATCGGGCGCTCGCAAGCCTGCTCTAATAATATTTTCCAAGACCAGACCTTCAGGTGCAGGCGATGTGAGATTGGCGATTGAACGACGGTTAAGCAGCAACTCTAGTGCATCCATTTCGATTCCTTATTGATGATTTTCCATAATCTTATACCAAACTGAGAATAACTCGCATAAAGAGATGACCTCATTGGCTATAAATGAAAAAAAGCGAGGATATTCCCTCGCCTAATTTAAGCAAACATATGAATGAAAACAGCCGAGATGACTACGGATAAAAACGTGCTTCAACCCCAGCGCGAGTCAGTAGCCCATCACAAGGAGCGAACTTATCGCCATGCTTCTCAGCATGTTGATTCATCATTTCCACTAATTTCTTGATACCAATTTGGTCTATGTAACGGAATGGGCCGCCCAAAAACGGCGGGAAACCGATACCGAAAATCGCACCAATATCGCCATCTCGCGCACAACGAATTACGCCCTCATCCAAACAACGTACGGCTTCATTCAGCATAAGTAGCACGCAACGCAGCGCGATCTCCTTATCACTCTGTTTGGCATCTGGCGTTATTTTCAGCAATTTATAGATAGATTTGTCGATTTCTTTTTTCTTACCTTTATAGGTATAGAATCCCTTACCACTTTTACGCCCTTTGCGATTGTCATTGAGCAGCAAATCAAATACGTCTGGTCCTTGAAAACGTGGGCCGAGTTCTTGCACTAGAATTGGCATGATTTTCGAGCCAACATCAATGCCCACTTCGTCCAATAACGTGATAGGGCCGACTGGGAAACCGAAATCGAGCAAAGCCGTATCTATCTTTTCAATCGACTCACCCGCCATCAGGATCTGCGCCGCTTCATTCATGTAAGGTGCAAGGATACGGTTAACATAAAAACCAGCGCAATCTTTGACCACAATCGGCGTTTTGCCCTGTTTTTTCGCCAAGGCCACCACTGTGGCTATCGTCTCTTGCGATGTGGTTTGATGAGGGATCACTTCCACCAGAGGCATTTTTTCAACAGGACTGAAATAGTGCAATCCAATCACATTCTCTGGACGCGCCGCCTTCGCTGCAATTTTCTGGATTGGAAGCGAGGAAGTATTCGTCGCAAAAATGGTGCTGGTTTTGGCATTCGCTTCAACATCAGCCACCATTTGCTGCTTAAGCGTGAGATCTTCAAATACCGCTTCAATGACAACGTCGATATGCTGATAACTGGTAAAATCAATCCCGCCAGACAATTGCGCCATTTTTGTCTGCATCTGCGCTTTGGATAAAATGCGACGCTTGCGCTGTTTATCGAATAATTTGTAGTTGTAATTGAGCGCGTTTAATACCCCATCATTCGAAACATCTTTGATTCGTACGGGAACCCTGGCTTTTGCAACGCTAACATGGCTGATCCCTGCCCCCATTAAACCACCGCCCAATACGCCGATACGTTTCACGGTTTGAGGTTTTGCGTCGCTGCCCGTCTCTTTTTTCA
Organism: Vibrio sp. V12_P9A6T4; assembly: GCF_963874835.1. Taxonomy (NCBI): domain Bacteria; kingdom Pseudomonadati; phylum Pseudomonadota; class Gammaproteobacteria; order Vibrionales; family Vibrionaceae; genus Vibrio; species Vibrio sp. V12_P9A6T4. The sequence goes on from NZ_CAWNJO010000060.1 coordinate 83,910, forward strand.
TTTCGGTGGTGGCAAAGAAAATCGAGCGCAGTGCTTTGGATTCCGAGCTCATCACCAAATCACCGAATCGCTTCGCTTCAAGCTCTAACCCGGCTTTCAAACCACGATCTAAACCGTGACGGATCACCTCTAAAATCGCGTCTGCGGCTGGGTAATTACCTCGTGTTTTTTGCTTAGTCTTTTTAGCAGCCTGATCAAAAATTAATTTGCGACCAAGCTGCGTATGAGAAATTAATTTCTCTTTGGCCGACGTATTGGCCTGATGACGTTTTTTCCCAGAATTATCGAGCACATACTTCTTGGCCACATCCAGCAAGATAGTCTCTGCTACGCAAGCATCAATAACACCCAGTTGTTTTGCTTTTTTTGCGCGCAGCTCTTTACCCGTCAAAATCAAATCAAGAGAAGGTAACAAACCAATCAAACGCGGCAACCGCTGCGTTCCACCGGAGCCTGGTAACAAGCCTAATTGCACTTCGGGCAACCCCAAACGCGTGATATCCGCGTCGCTGCACACCCGGTAGTGACAAGCCAGCGCCAGCTCTAAACCACCACCTAAGCATGGGCCATGAATCGCGGCAACCACTGGGAATGGCAAATCCGATAAGGTTTGAAACATCTCCTGACCTTGCTTGGCCAATGCTTGTGCTTCGCTGGCCGATTGGCAAGCGTTCAGCATACGGACATCCGCTCCAGCAATGAAATTATCTGGCTTAAGCGAGTGAATCACCATCCCCTTTAGGCTGGTTTTTTGAGCCTCCAAGGTCGCAAAAACCTCTTGCATCTCTTGGGCAAACGCCGCTTGTAGCGTATTCATTTTTTCGCCGGGAACATCAATCGCCAGCCACGCAATATTTTGTTCATCAATTGTTAAATGAAAAGCTCTCTCTGTGCTCATTATTCAACCTCCAAAATCATTGCCGCGCCCAAACCACCCGCTGCACAAGCGGTATTCAGCCCTAAACCACCACCACGTCGTTTTAGTTCACGCAGTGTTTGTGTGATCATGCGCGCACCCGTCGCCGCAAAGGGGTGACCATACGCAATAGAACCACCTAGCACATTAAATTTATCCATATCAATTTCGCCAATCGCTTTTGCTCGACCAAGATGTTCCTGTGCAAACTTATCACTGGCGAACATTTTCATATTAGAGAGGGTTTGCGCGGCAAAGGCTTCATGCATGTCAATCAATGTGAGATCGGAAAGCTCAATACCTGCACGTTGTAAGGCTAACGGTGTCGCATAAGACGGCCCCATTAACATATCGTGTTCAACACCAATCGCTGAAAAAGCGTAAGAACGGATATAACCCATAATCTCCAAACCAAGCTCTTTAGCACGGCCTTCACGCATTAATAGAATAGCGGCAGCGCCATCGGTTAGTGGTGTGCTGTTGGCGGCCGTCACGCTACCATATTGCCTATCAAACGCTGGACGTAACTTGGCATAACCTTCCAGAGTCGAGTCATGACGAATATTGTTATCTTCAGCGATCCACTTTTTATAGGGCTCTGGGAATGCCGTCATGACTTCGCCTTGGATTTTGCCCTCTTTCCAAGCTTGTGAAGCTAAAGAGTGAGAACGATGTGCCAAAGCATCTTGATCCAGTCGGCTTATGTGATGAGATTTTGCCATCTGCTCAGCCGTTTGCCCCATCGAAAGGCCCGTTGAATATTCAGCGACCGCGGGGGGGACTGGCATTAAATCTTTAAAAGATAATGATTTTAAGATGCTGAGTTTCTGAGCAACGGTTTTGGTTTTACTTAAAGCGAGTAAGCTAGCGGCTAATTTTTTAGACACTCCAATCGGCAAAACGGAAGACGAATCGGCACCACCAGCCATACCAATATCAATCGTGCCAGCCATGATGCTTTCAGCCACATTCACCGCCGCCTGAAAACTGGTAGCGCACGCTCGTGTGACGCTGTACGCATCGGTATGGATGCTCATTCCTGTCCCTAAAACGATCTCACGCGCGATGTTTGGTGCCTCAGGCATTTGCACGACTTGTCCAAAGACGAGTTGTTCGATCAATTTAGGATCGAGTTCCGTTCGCGCAAGCAGTTCACTCACCACCATCTTGCCTAAATCGACTGCAGGAACTTGACTAAATTCGGTACTTTGACGCGCAAAAGGGGTACGCAACCCCGCGACGATAGCCACACGCTCACCAGAGCGCGTTTTGACTTCCTGTTTGCCCATTGTTTCTCCTTAGAATAGAGGTCTGACCTGGCACATTGTAACGAGGTTGTTAAAACAATCAAACAAGTGTTTAAATAAACGTGATATTCGCATCGAATCGAAGAAAGTAATGTAGGGAGAGGAGATGGATAATCACTTAATCTTTAAATGAGTAATGGAGTTATACCCAAACAACTTGGAGTTGCAGGTAGGCGGCAAGTGAGTGAGTCCCAATAAGCATAGGCAAACTATGTGATTGGGGTGAACGAACGTAGCCAACAACGCTGCGGCTTCAAGTAGGAAGGGTATATAAGCAAAAAAAAAACCACACAATAATGTGTGGTCGGAATATATAAAGCAATTAACTTACGCCAATTGAAATAATCAGTTTCCTGATTAGGAGAAAGTAAAGTCAGCCTTCAAAAGGAAGTGTCATCTTGCTCAACATGTTAGTCGCAATGACTAACGAGATGACAAGGTGTACTATAGCCACTTCGTGCTATGAGATTTTGAAGTAGATCAATTTTATATTGATTTATTCCATACTATGAAATTAAAAAGCCGTCGACGCTTGAATTGATATTACCGAACAACTTGAACGGATCGAAAGCGAACGAATACGCGAAGCGTTCATCGCAAGACGACCATAAAATGGCCTAAACAAAGAAGAAATCACAGAGCAAACGGAGACTCATGTGTCGATAATAACCATGTTTGGAAAGAAAAAGTCCAGCAGCCCGGTCAATAGTAATATTGACAGACAGAGAAAATATGAAACGCTTGTGCGTGCTTATCACCGAGATCTTTTTCGTTATGCCTATTGGCTATGTAAAGATAAAAGCATTGCTGAAGATTTAGTCCAAGAAACCTGCTTGAGGGCTTGGAAATCTCTCGATAGTTTGCTCGACGAGAAAGCGGCCAAATCGTGGCTTATAACTATTCTTCGTCGTGAGAACGCGCGCCGCTTTGAGCGCAAGCAGTTTGAGTTGGTCGATATTGATGACTACAGCGGTGACGTAAAAGTCAACGATGATCCTCATCATCAACAAGAGTGGTTGCAGGCACAGATAATGAAGCTGGATATTGAATACCGCGAACCTCTTTTCCTACAAGTCATTGGTGGCTTTAGTGGTGATGAAATTGGCGAGATCCTCGAACTCAATAAGAACACGGTCATGACTCGTCTGTTTCGAGCTCGTAACCAATTAAAAGAACAATTGGATTCATCAGAAGCGTATAAGGGGCAGCAAAATGGATGAATTAGAATTTCGCCGCCGAGTTATGTCCGATCCAAAACAGCATGACCAAGAGATTATCCAAGCGGCATCCACTAGTGATACTCATCGTCAGTTCCTAGAGGACATATTGAGCTTAGATGCAACGATTGCTACTGCAATGAATGTAGACGTGCCTGACGATCTCGCAGACCGTATTCTATTTAGTCAAACCACAATGGCAAGCAATGTCATCCGCCCTACTTTTGCCAAGCAAGCGATGACATTGGCTGCATCGATTACTTTTGTGTTTGGTTTATTGGTTGGCCAAATCAATTGGCGAAATGTGCTCATTCCACCAGCGCAGGCAAGCCTAATGGACACCGCCATCAAACACGTCATTGATGAAGAAGGCTTTGTCAACCAACTGGATGAACAAGTGAATTCAACGCAGATCAACGCCAAAATGCTGCCATTCGCTTATCAGTTAAGCAGTAACTTCCCTTACCACGTTTATTACCTAAACCACTGTGGTTTTGGTAAGGCAAACGCTCTGCACATGGTTTTTCAAGGTGAAAGCGGGAAAGTGACGCTCTTTTTCACAGGCGTTGCCAGTGAACAAGCCGTGAACTTTAATGAGCAAGGCATGGCAGGAATCATCGAACCCGTCGGTGATGCTAGCCTGATCCTTGTCGGTGAAAATGGCGAAGATGTCACGAACATCGCTAAAAAACTAATGCCTATGCTAAAACCTTCCCATTAAAACCATTCCTGGCCTGTATATAATGCAGGCCAGGTTCCCTAGACAAAAGTAGAGCTTAAACTCTATAAATAAGCATTTTCCGCCTTTTTCCTGCCAAATAGACATCATTTCTGCAATTTTATCATTCAATTAGACAATGGTCGGATTTCTATCTTCTATACTTGCCTCTAGTATCAGCCACCAATTGAGCATTTGCTCAAAAACAACGTCCATTAGAGGCGATGAAATCAAAAAGGAAAAGCACCATGAACAAGACGCGTCTGTTTAAAAAATCGTTACTTGCCGTAACGGTAGCTCTCGCTTCACAACAAGCACTGGCAGCGGGCTTTCAGCTCAATGCACAATCTGCGACTGGCCTAGGTCGTGCATTTGCTGGTGATGCTGTTATTGCCGATAACGCATCGGTGATGGCTCGTAACCCTGCCGCAATGGCGTTGTTTGATGAAACCTCACTCTCTTTGGGCTTTGAATCCATCACAACGATGATTGATGTAAAAAACACTCAATATACAGGCGTTTTCAAAAACGCTATCGATATCGAAGACACTGATGACGTTGGCGGAACATCCATTGCACCAAACATCCATCTAGTTGTTCCTGTGGACGATAAATTTGCTTGGGGTGTAAACGCTTATACTAACTTTGGTACCAAAACAGAATTTTCTGATAACTACCCTGCGGCAGAGTATGGAGGCTTAACCGATGTTAAAAGTTTTAATTTCGGTTTGGCTGGTTCATACCGTATAAACTCATCATGGAGTATAGGGGCCGGGTTAGATTTAATTTATGGTCAAGGCACCATGAAGCGTACAACAGGCGAGGGATTTCCTGCTAATACAATGATAATTGGAAGTAAGGTTATTCCAGCTAAGGGAACCTCCTTAATAAATGTCGACAAAGCTGATGGCTGGGCGGTCGGATTTAATTTGGGTACGGTGTATGAATTAGATGAAAATAATCGATTTGGCTTCGGATACCACTACAGTCCTGAATTCACAGCTAAGGACGATTATGGACAAGAAATTACCCTACCATTGCCTGATATTGCTGAATTCTCTGGTTTTCATAAAATCAAAGAGACACAGTTTGCAGTGCATTATAGTGTCCAATGGATTGGTTGGAGTTCATTCGACAAAATTGATTTTAGAAATTTAGATTCTTCTCGTTCAACAGTAGGTGCTCTAACTAATGGTAGCTATGATAAAGAGTATAAATGGCAAGACGGTTGGCACTATGCGATAGGTGGAACTTACTACCTAAACAGCGATTGGACTTTACGTGCTGGTTATATGTATGACACCAGCGCACAAGATTCTTTAACTTCAGTCTCAGTGCCAGACTCAGATCGCCAATGGCTCTCTGCTGGTTTTACTTACGAAGTTGATGAGCGATCTAATGTAGACTTTGGTTTCACTTACCTACTTGGTAAGGATGTGCAAGTGACTGAGAATTCGGCTGGTACTGTTTTGACGGCAACGACTCACGCAGATGCAATCCTAGTCGGCTTACAATATAGCCGCAGCTTCTAAGCGCAACGTTTATTAGCATAGCGTCAATAAAGGGCTGGTTTTCCAGCCCTTTTTAATGCTTGTAATATCATCTCCTCGCCTAATTCAGCTAACAACTGTACCTTTTGGGTCTTAAACCACACTACAAGTGTTCGCCAAAAATCAGAAACACTTTCATAACAAGCAGAGTATTACGCTTATAATTAAGCCTTTAATGGATTTTAATTTCAAAAACAACAAATTCACTGCTTTATATTTTTAAAGCATTAGCTCTAACCTTAAAATCCCCACACCGAATTCAAATATTTCAGCGAACATTATAATGAAATCAAATAAAACTCTTCTTTCACTTGCAGTGGCATGTGGACTATTCAGCGTATCAAACGCATCTCAAGCCGCCGGTTTCCAATTGGCAGAATACTCTGCAACGGGCCTTGGGCGTGCTTACGCCGGTGAAGCGGCTATGGCTGATAACGCCAGTGCACAATGGCGTAACCCTGCCATGCTGACTTATTTGAAAGGTACGCAAATTTCTGTTGGTGCAATTTACGTTAATCCGAATGTTGATGTGAATGGAAAAATCAACGGCGCATTAGAAGCAAGCTCAAATGACTTCGCAAATGATGCCGTCATCCCCAATTTTTACCTCTCACATCAAGTGAACGATAAAATGGTACTAGGTTTAGCACTCGGTACTAACTATGGCATGGAGACCGAACTTGACCGTAATTTCAGCGCGAGCCACTTTGGTAATCAAGCGATGGTTAAAACAATGGAAGTCAATGCCAACATCGGCTACCAACTCACTGATGCGGTTACCGTTGGCGGTGGCATTCGTTATGTGATTGGAGAAGGCCATTTCGGTGCGACCTCTCCGGCTCAAACTAAGCCTCTTCCACAAGGTACAACACTAAAGTACATGGAAGGTGAAGATAAAGCTTGGGGTTGGCAAGTGGGTACGGCATGGCAGATCAATGATAGCAATCGCATTGGCTTTACTTATAAATCCGAAGTTGACCTAAAGCTTACTGGCACAGCGAATATATTTTCGAAAGAATCGGGCAAGGTGGTGAATGATACAGGTTCAATGATGCTCACTATGCCTGCCACCGCTGAACTGGCTAGCTACCACCAACTAAATGAACAGCTGGCACTACATGCCAGTATTAACTGGACCGATTGGAGCAGTTTCGAAAAGCTTGAAGCGGATTTAAACACTCTTGGCTCGGTGATGGTTAAAGAAGAAAACTGGGAAGACAATTACCGTTTTGCTCTGGGTGCGACTTACCAAGTCGATGCAAAATTAGCACTGCGTACAGGCATTGCTTACGATATGGCGGCAGTTAACGATAAAAACCGTACCATTACCATCCCTGAAACTGATCGAACTTGGTTAAGCGTTGGTGCGGAGTATGCCTTCACGGAGCAATTCACCGTAGACACTGGCTTTACTTACATTTTTGCTAAAGATGCCAACATTGTGGAATCTCGTGGTTATGCTTCAGATGATGCAGCGCAAGCCGTTGGAGGCCAATTTTCTGGTACAACGACGGGTAATGTTTGGCTTATCGGCGCACAAGCCAATTATCGCTTCTAAACTCATTAGAGATACTCCCAGAGGCCAGAGCACTGCTCTGGCTTTTTTATTCCTTGTAATTTCGATGGTTTTTGCTGCCGAGTAGTTGAGCTATGATAGCGGCAACGCTATTAATGAACAGGACTGAGCATGTCGACTGAAGAAATTAAAAATGAACGCCATAAGGCGAGGCAACAGAAAGTAAAAGAGCAAGTCGATGCACGAATTGCCGCGGCCCAGCAAGAGAAAGGGTTGTTATTGATCATTACCGGCAATGGCAAAGGGAAATCTACCTCAGGTTTTGGCACCATTGCGCGCGCTGTTGGCCACGGTTTGAAATGTTCGGTAGCTCAGTTCATTAAAGGAACCTGGGAAAATGGTGAACGTAATCTGCTTGAAAAACTGGGCGTCGAATTTCAAGTCATGGCGACGGGCTTTACTTGGGAAACACAAAATAAAGAAGCCGATACCGCAGCGGCGCAAGGGGTTTGGCAAGAGTGCAAACGCATGCTTAAAGATGAGTCGATTGATGTGGTGTTGTTTGATGAGCTGACCTACATGGTGAGCTATGGCTATATCGAATTAGACGAAGTGATTGAAGCCTTAGCAACACGGCCAGCAATGCAGTCGGTGGTGATCACGGGCCGAGGAGCACACCGCAGCTTGATTGAAATCGCCGATACGGTGTCGGAAGTCAAAAATGTGAAACACGCCTTTGAGTCGGGCATCAAAGCACGAAAAGGCATCGACTGGTGATAAAAAAGCCTCCTCTAAATTGAGGAGGCTTGATCAACCATAATGAAATCAACCCAGTAAATTACTTAAAAAGACTTTTTAATAAGCCATCAACCGCTTTCTTGGTTTTCTCGTCTTTTATCTCAACGCCGAGCTTTTCCAAGCCACGGTCAATCTCTTTTTCCGCTTTTTGTCTTAACACATCATCAAAAACCAATTTGAATTTAGGATCGCTCCATTGCCCTGAGATGTTGATAGGAATCGTGACGTCTCGCAACTCATCAATGTCTTTGCCACCTTGCCCCTCTAGCGTTCCCACCACAGAAGTGCTCACCAAAAAATCAACCGTTTGTTGCAGATAATTCGCTTTACCCTCACCACGAATACGCAACAGTGGTGATTGCATGGCGAGGTTATTGGTGGTGACTTCCCCTTTGTTCAATTTCAGCGTAGCGGTCATGGCGCTAAAATCGGTTTTCTTCACTGGGTCATCATCAACTTTCTTACCTTTAATTTTGGCGTAATTGCTACGGATAAGGTGAGCGACGTTAATACCATTGACTGCACCATCGGCAAAGTTGATGTTCACGGTTCCGACAAGGTTTTGTTGAATGCCCGTTGGCGTCAAACTGCGACCTTTTACATCCACATCGATGTTACCCGTGCCTTGTAACATCTCATTATTGAGTACATCTTTTAATAGCGGCAGCACCTGTACTCCCTTAACGCTTTTTTTAGCGCTATAAGTGGCAGGTACTTTGGTTGCATCCAGTTGAGCGGTCGCCTGAATCGTACCTTGGTAAAGGTTGGCACTGAATGAGGTTAAATTCACGATGCCACGATCGACGCTAAAGCTGGTTTGCACATTCTGTAATCGAGCATTATTGGCTTTGAACTTGTCTATGGTGACCTTGCCTTGCAAATCCAACGTTTTTAATGCACTGAGATCCGGTTCCACTTCAGCGCTCACCGTAGCAGGCGCTGCTGACGTTGAGCCTGACGATGCCTTACTTTCACTCACGGCACTGCTTGCCGTTGCTGGATTCGCAAGCCCTAAAAATTCATCCAAATCGATATTTGGGCTATGCATATTGAAGCGGATTTTAGGGATCTCAGCCAACGTCACTTTGACATCACCATCAAATTCTAATGCATTTGCGGTTAATTTACTGAGTAAGACATCCAGTTGGTTTTTAGAGAGATCAAAACGAATGTTCGAAGTTAAACCGATCTGCATTGGGCTTTGTGGCAAACTGGTTCCTTCTAGATTAGTATCCAGCACCAGCGTATCAATCTTCACCAAGCTCATGGCTTTATCGAGAGTCAGTTGCGCACTCCCCTTCGCATCAAGTTTTAAATCCGCTACCTTTCCTTTCACGCTGAATGACAGCGCATTCTTCTTATCAAACTCGAACGTGGCTAATTCAATCTTCGCAGAATCAATCTGGTTTGATGGGTCACTAAAGCTCGCATCAAGCACAACGTTCTTCACCGCATAATCCTTGAAACCAGCGGCTAATTTGAATTCAGCTCGCCCTTCTGCGGCAAAGTTTTGTTGGTTATTTTTACCTTTGGCGGCAAAAGTTGCTGACGTCCATTTATCCACCGCAAACTCTGAAAGATTTACCGCCACGTCATACAGTTTGGTATGTGTACCGGCTTTGCGGTCTTGTATTTCCAGTAATGCGTTTTCGACGCTGACGCCCGCTAAGTTAATCGTCCACTCTTGAACAGGGTTGCTCGCATTGACGCTGCTTGTCTCTTCTTGTGCTGGTTTTGTTTCGTTTACGGCGGAAGAGGCGGCTGGTTGAGGCGCGGCTTGAGTTAAGCTATCTAAGTTTGAACGGCCATCTTTAAGGTTTTCAAGATGGAACTCAGCACCATTTAGGCGGATGTTGCCAATTTCCAGTTGCTTATCCAGCAATGGCATCACCGAAATTTCAATACCAACTTGATCGACTTTAAACAGGTTTGGAGCGCTGAAACCTTGTGGATTTCTGAGTTCAGTTTTGCCCAGCTCAAAGCCAAGCGAAGGGAAGAAACTCCAACTGATATCTCCTTCAATGACTAAGTCCAACCCCGTTTTCTGTTTGGCTTGTTCTACAATCAAGGGCTTAAATTGGTTAGGATTGACCAACAGGACAAGTGCGAGCGCGGCAGCGATTAACGCACCGATAATAATGGCAATGAAAAGAAACAGTTTTTTCATCAGCTTTTTCCTTGCTTAATTAGAAAAAGAAAGTGGCACCTAAAGTGCCACTTGTCTGCTTAAAAATAAAGACCACAAAAGTTAAGATTTCAACAATTTCGCGATGTGGGCTTTTAATACATCAATGGCGATACGGTTTTTACCGCCACGAGGAACGATAATGTCCGCGTACTGTTTTGACGGTTCGATAAACTGCATAAACATAGGGCGAACCGTTTTTTGGTATTGCTTCAATACCGAATCCATGGTGCGGCCACGCTCTTCTACATCACGCTTCACTCGGCGTAATAAACAGATATCCAGCGGAGTGTCCATAAATACGGTCGCATGCATTAAGTCACGTAAACGTGGGTCTGTCAGCAGTAAAATACCTTCTAAAATAATCACTTTCTTGGGTGTTAATAGCGTTGTATTCGCGGTGCGAGTATGCTCAGTGTAGCTGTACTCTGGCACTTCAACCGCTTCGCCACGGGTTAATTGTTCTAAATGTTGGCAAAGTAGATCATGGTCAAGTGCATTCGGGTGGTCGTAGTTTGTCTTAACGCGCTCTTCCATACTGAGATGGCTTTGGTCGTTGTAATAGCAATCTTCCGTAATCACACCAATTTGGTGGTCGCCTACTTTGGCACGAAGTTCGTTATAAATCGTGCTCGCAATCAGGCTTTTTCCAGAAGCTGAAGCGCCAGCAATACCTACGATGACGCATTGATTATTCTCAGACATTATTTTTGCACCCGGTGATGGTTTGGTGATGAAAATAGATAAACTGCCCGATTATAGGGACTTCAACCACCTGATACCAGTCTCGATTTAGACTTTGGAAGAGGTTTGAATAACAAACTACCAAGCAAACGTTTTCGTCGTATTTCAGAAGAGATCACCACAGTGCTACTTTCACAGCACTGTGGACCAACACTAGTCTACCAATGTAAAACTGATTGCATCTGGCTTAGGCTTTCCTTGCCAATATAGGCTTGAACAGACTCGTTCCGCCAGTTGAAGATAACGCTGTGTATGCTCACTTTCTGGTTGAGCAACCACGGTAGGACGACCTTGGTCGATGTCTTCACGCAGGGCAATGTGCAGAGGAATTTGTGCAAGCAGCGCCAACCCATATTCACTGGCCAGTTTCTGCGCGCCACCGACACCAAAGATATGCTCTTTCTCTCCACAATGACTGCAGATGTGATAGCTCATATTTTCAATAAGCCCGATAACCGGAACGTCGACTTTTTCGAACATGGCCGCCCCTTTGCGCGCATCCGCTAGTGCCAGATCTTGCGGAGTGGTGACGATCACCGCGCCCGTTACCGGAATTTGTTGTGACAAGGTGAGTTGAATATCACCTGTCCCCGGTGGCATGTCGATGACCAGATAATCCACATCTGGCCACTCGGTTTCATTGAGCAATTGCGCCAGTGCTTTCGATGCCATCGGCCCGCGCCAAATCGCCGCTTCAGATTTATCAACCAGATAGCCAATCGAATGACTGAAAATGCCAAATGCCTCAACGGGCTGCATCCACTTATTATCACGCACATCTGGCTTTGCTTCTTGCTTGCCAAGCATCATTGGTACTGAAGGGCCATAAATATCCGCATCCAACAAGCCAACTTTCGCCCCAGATTGAGCAATGGCTAGAGCAAGATTGACGGCTGTGGTTGATTTGCCGACGCCCCCTTTGGCTGAAGTCACCGCAATAATATTTTTAACACCATTAACACTATGAGCGACCGTCGTCGCTAGCGCTTTCGGCGCAATGATTATCTCAACACTGAATGGAGCAAGCGCATCGGTTTGCTGCTTGGAGACGACCCATTCGGAAAGCTCATCCAGCAGATTTTTAGCGGCAAATGGAATATGAACCGTCAAACGCCCCGCTGTTGTAACCGAAACCCAATGCGGTTGGTTTGCCCACCCCGCAATAAGATGAGGGTGTTCAAATTGGTTTAACCAATCGCAAAAATCTTGTTTAGATGTGAACGGCTGCATAGCTTCTCCTTTTTGCTCATGCTATCACTCTCTATTGTCAGACTGAACCCCAAAAAAGTTGCGGGATTCCTTAGGCTCACGCCTTGGAGTCGCTCGCTGCATAAGGTAGTATTGGTCTCTATTTTTCATACCTATCAAAAAAGCGAATATTAAGTATGGCGACTGACCCAAGAAACGTTTCTTCAAGGAAACTGCTGGTAACTTGTGCCCTTCCGTACGCTAACGGTTCGATCCACCTTGGTCATATGCTTGAGCATATCCAAGCTGACATTTGGGTTCGTTACCAACGCCTACGCGGCAACACTGTAAACTTCATCTGTGCAGACGATGCTCACGGCACGCCAATTATGCTTAAAGCACAACAGATGGGTATTACACCTGAAGAGATGATCGCCGCAGTAAGTGAAGAGCACCAAAAAGATTTTGCAGGTTTTGATATCAGCTTTGACAATTATCACAGCACTCACAGCGAAGAGAACCGCGAGCTGGCTTCTCACATTTATCTTGAGCTGAAAAAAAATGGCTTCATTTCAAGCCGCACCATTTCTCAGCTGTTTGACCCAGAAAAAGAGATGTTCTTGCCTGATCGCTTCGTGAAAGGCACTTGCCCAAAATGTAAGTCAGAAGATCAATACGGTGATAACTGTGATGCGTGTGGCGAAACCTATAGCCCAACAGAGCTTATCAACCCGAAATCGGCCGTTTCTGGCGCGACACCAGTAATGAAGGATTCCGAGCATTTCTTCTTTGACCTTCCTCAATTTGAAAGCATGCTCAAAGAGTGGACTCGCTCTGGCTCGCTACAAACAGAAACCGCCAATAAAATGCAAGAGTGGTTCGAAGGCGGCCTGCAACAGTGGGATATTTCACGTGATGCGCCATACTTTGGCTTTGAAATCCCCGGCGAAAAGAACAAATTCTTCTACGTGTGGTTAGACGCGCCTATCGGCTACATGGGTTCATTTAAAAACCTATGTAACAAACGCGATGACTTAGACTTTGACGAATACTGGAATAAAGACAGTAAAACCGAACTGTACCATTTCATCGGTAAAGATATTGTTTACTTCCACAGCCTATTCTGGCCAGCGATGCTTGATGGCAGTGGTTTCCGTAAGCCTAATAACGTATTCGTGCACGGTTATGTCACAGTCAATGGCGCGAAGATGTCGAAGTCTAAAGGAACGTTTGTCAAAGCAAGCACTTACTTAAACCACCTAGACCCAGAATGCTTACGCTACTACTACGCCGCAAAACTCAATAGCCGTATCGACGATCTTGATTTAAACCTTGAGGATTTCACCCAACGTGTGAACGCCGATGTGGTCAATAAAATCGTCAACCTTGCATCGCGTAATGCAGGCTTCATCACCAAACGTTTTGAAAATCAGCTATCTGCAACCTTTGCCGAACCAGAGCTGTACGCAGAATTTGCCGCAGCAGCGGATCGCATTGCTGATCTTTACGAAAGCCGTGAATTTAACCGTGCTATTCGTGAAATCACCGCATTGGCGGACAAAGCGAACCAATACGTGGATGAAAAAGCGCCTTGGGTTGTGGCTAAACAAGAGGGTCAAGAGCAAGAGCTACAAGACATTTGCTCAGTGGGTATCAACCTATTCCGCGTGTTAATGACTTACTTAAAACCTGTGATGCCAGCACTAGCGGCGCGCACCGAAGCATTCTTAAACCAAGAACTCACTTGGGAAGGTGTACAAACACCATTAACAAGCCATACGCTCACGCCATTCAAAGCGCTGTTTAATCGCATTGATCCGAAACACGTTGAAGCGATGATTGAAGCGTCTAAAGAAGAAGCGGCAGCAGAAAAAGCTGCGATTGAGAGCGCGCAACCAACCACAGTTGAAACTGAGCTAAGTAAAGACCCTATTGCAGCTGAAATCGAATTTGATGATTTTGCTAAAGTGGACTTACGCGTTGCTAAGATCATCGCTTGCGAAGCGGTGCCAAAAGCGGACAAATTGCTTAAATTCCAATTAGATATTGGTGGCGAAACTCGCCAAGTGTTTTCAGGTATTAAAGCCGCTTATTCACCCGAAGAGTTAGTAGGCAAGTACACTGTCATGGTAGCGAACCTCAAACCGCGTAAAATGAAGTTTGGTATGTCAGAAGGCATGATCTTAGCCGCAGGCCCTGGTGGCAGCGAGCTATGGATTCTTGAGCCACATGAAGGTGCTCAAGCTGGCATGCGCATCCTGTAATACATCAATCTTCACGATAGCATCCCCAGCACACTCTGTGTTGGGGATTTTTTATCACCATACTGCTCAAAATCGATCCAGCTCACACTTTTAGTTCAAAATGCACCAATAAGATGCATCACTTCAACGCAAAAATACATAAGTAATTGAATTTAAACAAATAAAAAACTGGCATTAACCCTGCTAACTCTAGATTGGTATAACATTAACAAGGAGTTGGTTATGTTTGTTTTTATCTCAATGCTTATCTCTATCGGTATATTGTGGCTGATGTTTTATCTGGCAAAACAGCGTGAATCCACATTACAACGTAAATATCAACTGCTGATCGACCTTCGCCAGCTACTGTTTTTATGCCGTCAGCACCGTAACATTACCCATCAGACACTAGCCTCTGGTCAAAGACGCGACACTGAGTTGAATGAATTGCAAGATACGCTATACGAAAAAAGTAATCACTTAATTGCTATCGCACACTTTGACAACAAACCAATGTACCGTGTGCTGCAAATTAAGCTTAAAGCACTCATGAAGGAGTGGCCAGAGCGCTCTGTGGCTCGTAACCAAATGATGCATGGTAAAATAATTCGTCACTGTATGTTCTTAATGGATGAGGTGATACTGGCTTGGTTGGTGGAATCCAACCGCGAAGATCTCAGCGATGAATACCATGTTAATTGGCAACAGGTCATTGATGCGATGGACGCGCTAACTCAGTTACGCATCAGCATTGATGAAATGGATACTCAAGATGGCCGCATACGCTTGCAGCATTATAGTGAGGTTGTCAGGCGTAGGATGAATCAACTCGCCTTAATCAGCCCTTTAACGGTAGCTTCGCCAAGCTGCTCAGCCGCGCTGCATAGCCTGAGCGAACTGCATGATCATCCTGCCTTTCAAATAGAAGCTGGCGCGATGTACCAAATCACTTCGGATATTTCACTCAGCATCTCTCACGTTTACGACCAGATGCTCAGCGACTTAACCGAGAGCTTGTACATTCCGTTGCCTAAATTGGCGATTGCTTAGTGAGTAACTGTTTAGCTGGTGACTGTTTGACTGGTGATTATTTAGAAAGTAAAAAGGCCACTTTATTCAAAAGTGGCCTAATCACTCACCGTGTACATAGATACATCAGTGTAAATTCAGAACTCAATTACAGCATTTTACGCGCCGCTTCGACAACCACTTTGATTGAACGAGCTTCGGTCTCTTTGAGTGTCGCGTGATCTGGGATCTCTTTTTGAGTACGGTTGATGATCACACCAGCCACACAACCTGCTTTCAAACCTGAGCTCGCACACATGGTTAGTAAAGTGGCGGATTCCATCTCAAAGTTCAATACGCCCATGTCTTGCCACTCTTTCATCGAGCCTTGGAAACGACGCACAACACGACCCGTGAAGGTGTCATAACGCTCTTGGCCTGGGTAAAAAGTATCACTTGATGCGGTGACGCCCATGTGCACGGTTGCACCACTTTCAACTACAGCCGCTTTCATTGCAGTGGCGACATCGAAATCAGCCACAGCAGGGAATTCCATTGGCGCAAAGTGCAAACTTGCACCGTCAAGGCGAACCGAACCTGTGCTGACAATCATATCACCCACATTGACATGAGGTTGGATTGCACCAGTAGTACCTACGCGTAGGAAAGTACGCACGCCAAGTTGAGCAAGCTCTTCAACCGCAATAGACGTAGAAGGACCACCGATACCAGTAGAACAAACAACGACTGGCTTACCGTCTAACTCTGCGCGGTACACAGTGTATTCACGGTGGCTAGCAAGAAAGACTGGATTTTCCATCTCTTCAGCGATTTTTTGTACGCGGGCTGGATCCCCAGGGATAATGGCCAAAGTAGCACCATTCAGATCGGCTTCGGTAACACCTAGATGGAAAACGGCTTGAGACATAAGTGACTCCTTATTGCGGCTTGTTCAGCTCATAGATATACATCGGGTATGCAGCTACTCTAGCGGACCACGCACCAACAAAGAGTGATCAAATTCACAATGAATGACGCAATGTAACGAACACATTCTCATAAAAACGGTTTGCATCACAAAAAACAGCAAGATTGATGAAATAACACCCAACCCTAAAAGATGATTTCCAACACTGCATAACAAAATACAAGCGCAATATCGACGCATTTCACACTATTACCACAATAGGGTGCAAACCCAACAGGCATGAGAGATAACGACCCGCCATGCCTTGCTGAGCTTTTTGGTTTTTAGTCTCGGACTATTTTTTAAATTTCAATAGACGCAACGCATTGAGCGTCACTAACGCGGTAGCTCCACTATCAGCCAGCACCGCTACCCATAAGCCCGTAATACCGAGTAAACTCGTGACTAAAAAGATACTTTTTAAGCCTAGCGCTAGCGTGACATTCTGGCGAATATTGGCGAGGGTTGCTTGTGATAGCTCGATCATGGTGGCGAGCTCGACCAATCGATTATGAGTAATTGCCGCATCGGCCGTTTCCAACGCAACATCGGTACCACCACCCATCGCAATACCAATGCTGGCCGCTTTCATTGCAGGCGCATCATTAATGCCATCCCCGACCATCGCCACCTGTTTTCTCTGCGCCAACTGTTGAATGTATTCCACTTTATCTTGCGGTAATAAACTGGCTTTGAAATCTATCCCTAATTGAGCGCTCATCGTCGCAGCGCTTCTAGGGTTATCGCCAGTGAGCATGATAGCGTCGATCCCCAAACGGCGCAGTGCTTCAATGGCGGCTTTGGCATCGTCACGCAAGGTATCTTGCCATGCGATTAAACCGACAATGTTCTCTTGCTCAAAAACCACCACCACTGTTTTGCCTTGCATCTCTAGCGCTTCCACTTGCGCGCTAAATGCATCAGAAAACGGAACATTCGCTTTGCTTGGCGCTAATACGCGCAGTGATTTCCCTTCCACAACCCCCGAAACCCCACTGCCAACTAACGCTCGCTTGTCTATCGCTTCTGGAATGGGCAAAGCCATCGCTTGCACTTTTTTCACTAAAGAGGTTGCCAGAGGATGGCTCGAGCCCATTTCAACCGCTGCGACATAGCGCAACAATTGCTCTTCATCCCAGCCATTGAGCGCAACCACATCCGTAACTTCCGGTTTACCTTTGGTCAAAGTACCCGTTTTATCAAAAGCAATACTCTCTATTTTTCCAAGCTGTTCGAGCGCCGCGCCCCCTTTGATCAGTGCACCACGACGCGCCGCTGCGGCAAGGCCAGAAGTAATGGCCGCCGGAGTTGAGATAACCAACGCACATGGACAAGCAATCAGCAGTAAGGCTAAGCCACGGTAAACCCATGTTTCCCATGGCTGCGCAAACAGTGTCGGCGGTATCACAACCACGGCTAATGAAACCAACATCATTAATGGGGTATACCAGCGACTAAATTTATCAAGAAAACGTTCTAACGGCGCTTTGCGAGATTCCGCTTCTTCAATCAGATGCAAAATGCGGTCAATCGCGTTTTCACCCTGTTTGGACGTGATGGTGAAACGCACCACCTGATCCGCGACCACTGCACCCGCCATGATACTGTCACCTTGATAGCGTTCGACAGGCAGTGATTCGCCCGTTAACGCGCTCTCATCAAAGCTGGCCGACACTTCGTGCAATTGACCATCCGCAGGTAGCCGAGAGCCGGGAGAAACTTCCACTACATCCCCCGGTTTTAGCTCATGCGCTGCCACTGTGATGCGTTCTCCTGCCACAATTTTTGTTGCCGTTTCAGGCACCAGTGCCATTAGAGCTTGCACGCCGCTACGCGCTTTAGAAGCGGCAAAAGCTTCTAGCCGCTCTCCGATGAGGAAGAGTAATAGCACCATCGCCGCTTCAACCGTTTCACCAAGATAGAGCGCTCCGAGCGCCGCAACGCTCATTAAGGTTTCAATCGCAAAGGGTGTGCCTGAGCGTGCCAGTTGAATCGCTTTTTTACCGATAGGATACAAACCGGCAAGGCAGGTCAAAATGAACATCCCATCGCTGATTTGAGCGAAATAAGGCTGCACAATAGCGGCGAGTACCATGGCGCCAGCAATGGAGAGGATCTGAGCGTTCTGTTTTATGACCGACTTCCAGTCACTATGAATGGGGGCAGAAACTGGATTAGTTGCATCAATGCGGTGAGCCGTAAAACCTGCGTTACGAACCGCTTGCTCTATTTCAAGCGCTGCCTCTTCGGTATTAAACTTGACCACCAATTTTTCAGTGGCAAACAGCACTTTGGCGTCGATCACATTACCCACTTTTTTAAGCGCCGTTTCAACCTTACGTGCGCAAGATGGGCAATCCATCCCTTCAATTTTCCAGCTTTGGTTAAACTGTGTTTCAACTGGCGTGAGCTGCGCGGGTTCATCATCAGGATCATTGCTGGCACACTCTCGTGACCCGCAACACCCCTCTTCATTTGAATCAACGCCCGCAGCCCTAATCGCGGTAATTTTCAGGCTAGAGCATGACACCGCCTGCGGGTTTGCCATGCTATTTTTTGTAGTACTGCAAGCTTCATGTTTTGTGCACATAGGATTCTCCTTCTCTGATGCACAAAGTTTAAACCTTAGAGTCAACTCCAAGGTCAAGCGCATTTTTATCAAACCTGCACTTAACGCACATTCACCTTGATTAGATGGAAAAGAGGTGCACTGCACCTCTAGAATTTTATTTATTACTGCTGATATACCCAAACAACTTGGAGTTGCAGGTAGGCGGCAAGTGAGTGAGTCCCCATGAGCATAGGCAAACTATGTGATTGGGGTGAACGAACGTAGCCAACACCGCTGCAGCTTCAAGTAGGAAGGGGATAGTTTGCTATGTTGGTTTTTTAAAACAATGCGTTAAGTTTTTCCCTAATGCTCTCAGTACATCTCTGCGCGTAATAATGCCAACCAATTTACCTTGATCGATCACGGGATAAACTTTCGGTTTTCCTACTTTCATCATGTCAGCAAGCTCAATAATAGAAGTGTCTGATGAAACGGACAGCACTTCAGGGTGCATGCAGTCACGGACTAAATGGGTGTCTTCACAGAAATAACTCACCTTCACCAATTTATCGAGCAAATCCTGCTCTGATAGAAAGCCAATCACTTGTTCTTGGTCGTTAATAACAGGACCACCAAGATGCTCCGAACGCATCACTTTTTCTAAAGCCGCAGTCATTGGCATGTCCGGTTTGAAGGTGATGGCTTGTAATGTCATATAGTCTTTAACTATTAGCGATTGCATATCTGTCTCCTTGGTTGCAACGGTATGCTGCCTTAAGTTAAGTGTTGACTAATTTCACCGTTTTGCTAAATGGAAAAAATCGATTTTGCTCATCGGCACAAACTATCGATATTACAAATAGTTAATTTTTATCAAGGGTAAATGGCAAAATCTTTTATCAAAACGTCTCATTTTTGAATCAAACAACACGTTAAGAACACGATGTCTCGCAAGATTTTACAGTTAATATCATTTATATCTTAAACATTGACCGTTGTATTAATAAGGACTGGGCATGGTGAATTCGCCACTGTTTTCCGAGATTATAGAAAACCCAGCACTGATGCGCAGCTTGTTGGAGTCATTACCCGAACCCACTTTTCTGATTAACCGCGATGGCGTATATGTGGAGGCCTTAGGAGGCACGGATCGCAGCCGACACCACGACCCAAGGGTTCTCATTGGTCTCAATCTATACCAGGTATTACCCGAAAAAAAAGCCGCTTGGTTTCATCAAATTATCCAAGAAGTCATTGATAACGGACAAATGCGAGAGTTTGAATACGATCTCGACCTAAGGGTAATTGCTCAATTTAAAGGCAGCTCTGGCCCTATCGATATTCAGTTTTTTAACGCATTGGTCATCCCGCTGAAAAATACTGAGTACGTGCTATGGATTGTGAGAAATATTACCGCTTATAAGCGCACGTTAGAGCGGCTTTCTATACACCAACTTGAGTTAGAAAAACTGACCAATGTGGATCATTTAACTCAGGTCTATAACCGTTATGCGATGGACTCATTGCTGCCCAAAGCGTTAGATAAGATCAAACGTGAGCAAAGTAGTGCTGCAATTTTCATGATCGACTTAGATTGCTTCAAAGAATATAACGACCACTATGGCCATGTGAATGGCGATACTGTGCTGCGCAAGATAGCGAGCACTCTGCAGCATTGGAAACGTAAAGATGACCTCTGCTTTCGCTATGGAGGAGATGAATTTCTACTATTTATTGCGGATATTGATATTAAACAGTGCGAGCAAAAAGCATTACAACTACTTAGTGAAGTGAGAGAGCTGCAAATCCCTCACCGCTATTCTCGTGTCTCATTGTATGTATCGATTACTATCGGCATCCAATATTGCGAACACATACCGACTGGCATGACGCCAGAACAGTTTGTATCAACGGCCGATAAAGCGCTGTTTCACGCGAAGAATCAACAGCGCGGAACTATTCATATACTACACAAGGCTTAGTCGATGGTGTGATGATTAGCCCAACGCTGCGCGGCTTGGGCATCTGAATCTCGAGACTCCACCCAGCGTGTTTGTTCGGTGGTGCGCTCTTTCTTCCAAAACGGTGCTTTGGCTTTAAGGTAATCCATAACGAATTCGCACGCCTCAAAAGCCGCACCACGATGTGAGCTCGACACGCCTACAAACACGATTTGATCGCCAATATCTAAATCACCGATTCGGTGGATCACACGGATTTTTTGCACCGGCCAACGTGCCTGAGCCTGCTCACAAATATCACTCAAGGCTTTTTCTGTCATTCCCGGATAGTGCTCAAGCGTTAAGCCAATAACATTATCACCTAAATTCATATCACGAACTTTGCCAATAAAGGTAACCACAGCGCCAGCGGAAGTACCTTGCGACAAATCACGGTATTCTGCGTCTACCGAGAAATCTGATATTTGAACGGAAATACGGCTATCCATCACTAGCCTCCAGTTACTGGAGGAAAAAAAGCCACTTCATCACCATCACTTAACGGGTAATCAAAGGCAACGATAGTTTGATTGACTGCCACCAGCAGTTTTCCCGGTTGCAAGGCTAAATCCCATTTCCCAGGCTGCGAGGCTAAGTGGCTACGCAGCGCTTCAACCGTAGCAAACTGTGCCTTGAGTTGAATGCTGTCTTGGCCGATCAACTCACGAGTTTGAGCAAAAAAGAGGACATTAATCATGCGTGACCTTTTGTTGTGGCTGAGCGCTAAAGTAACCAGATTTTCCGCCGCTTTTTTCAAGTAAGCGCACTTGTTCAATCACGATATCTTTTTGTACTGCTTTACACATGTCGTAAATGGTTAACGCCGCCACCGATGCCGCGGTTAAGGCTTCCATTTCAACCCCTGTTTTACCGGTTAATTTACACAATGATTCAATTCGAACTTTGCTTTGTGCTTCGATGGCTTCAAGCTGCACTTCTACTTTAGTAAGCAGCAATGGGTGGCACAGTGGGATTAAATCCCACGTTTTCTTCGCCGCTTGAATGCCCGCAATTCTTGCGGTGGCAAACACATCACCTTTGTGGTGTTGCCCAGAAAGGATCAGTTGCAGCGTTTGTGGTGACATCTTCACAAAGGCTTCCGCACGTGCTTCACGTACGGTTTCAGCCTTGGCAGAGACATCGACCATATTGGCTTCGCCTGAGGCATTAATATGAGTAAATTCGCTCATTGAAACCTCGTTAAACCGAAAGATGTGGCATAAAGTTGCATGGGCGATGGCTGGCATCTAACTGCTGTTTGATGATTTTTGTCCAACCGGTTTTGCACGCTCCTGTTGAACCTGGCATGGCAAAAATAACCGTATGGTTGGCAAAACCTGCAATGGCGCGAGACTGAATAGTTGAAGTGCCAATTTCATCGTAAGAGACCAATCGGAACAGCTCGCCAAAACCTTCAACTTCTTTATCAAACAAGGGCTTTAATGCCTCTGGTGTGCTGTCGCGTGAGGTAAAACCCGTTCCACCCGTGATCAGCACGGCTTGCACGTTTTCATCCGCGATCCACTGAGACACAATCGCGCGAATTTTATACTGATCATCAATAACAATCTGCTTATCGGCCAGAATGTGTCCCGCTTGTTGAAGTTGCTCAGCTAAGTAACCGCCTGAAGTATCGTTTTCTTCAGTACGAGTATCGGAAACCGTCAGTACGGCAATATGTGCTGGTTGAAATGCGCTTTCTGCGTGACCCATGTGTTCACCTACTGTTCAAATGTGTATCAACATCACCCGCTAAACAATAGCCAGTGACAAAAAGAATTTAGCCGCCAATGGAGGCGAGATTAGGCGTCATACCCGTATTGCCATCTTGTAAAAAATGGCTGACCGACTTGGTCTGTAATTGCGCTTGAATTCGCTCAATTAAGGCTTGCTGTTGATTATCTTGAGCGAGCAGATCGCGCAATTCAACGCCTTGCTCACCAAAAAGGCACAGGTGTAACTTACCCTTTGCCGAAACACGTAAGCGGTTGCAGCTATGGCAAAAGTTTTTCTCATACGGCATGATAAGGCCGATTTCACCTTGGTAATCGGCATGAACAAATACTTGCGCTGGCCCATCATTGTGAGCTCGGGTTTTCAGCACCCAACCATTGGCAATCAGTTGATTACGAATGGCAACACCTGAAATATGGTGACGCTCAAACAGCGAGTCCATTTCACCAGTTTGCATTAGTTCAATAAAACGAAGTTGAATAGGGCGATGTTTAATCCAATCTAAAAAAGCAGGTAACTGCTGATGATTAAGGTCTTTTAGCAGCACAACGTTGACTTTAACTTGCTGGTAACCGACTTCAAAAGCGCGATCAATCCCCGCCATCACTTGCGTAAATTTGTTTTCACCCGTGATTTGGTGGAACATTCTTGGATCAAGACTATCGACACTGACATTGATATGCGTTAACCCGGCCGATTGCCAACCTTCTACTTGTTTGGCCATACGGTAACCGTTGGTGGTGGTCGCCACTTTCTCTATACCAGCGGTATTCGCCACACAAGCAATAATGTCGTTAAAGTCTTTACGCAAAGTCGGCTCCCCCCCTGTGATGCGTACTTTCGACGTACCACAGTCGGCAAAGGCTCGCACGACGCGTTGTATTTCAGGAAGGGTTAAAAAAGACGAGTTTTTCTGCCCCGAAGGTTGATAACCATCAGGCAGGCAATATGTGCATTTAAAGTTACAGACATCTGTAACAGATAAACGTAAATAATAAAATTTACGTTGGAATCTATCTTCGAACTGTTGCGCCACGGAACACCTTTCCAAATACGGGAGGCATAATCATTTCCAATTATGCCCTTGTGGTATTAGACCACTGGCTTAACCACCCTATCTCACAAAAATGAGACTTAGCCAGTTAAGCTCGGAGCTATGGCAGCCGTTGAGGTAGTATAATTAACTATCTCTACAGCAGCTGATAAGTAAAATACTTAATATTAGTAAGTGATTCTACCCTTATCGTAAAAAAAAAGAGTCCATTACCCAATTTACCTCCTAATGAGTATGGGTTGTGAACAAGCTGATTTAAATTGTAGTTAATTATTAAAAAATAAGAAGAACAGATGACTCTATACACTTCAAAGAAAGTCGTCGCCATTGGCGGAGGACATGGGCTTGGACGCATGCTAGCGGCGTTAAAAGATTTTGGCTCCAATGCGACAGGGATTGTAACCACCACAGATAACGGCGGTTCCACTGGGCGCATTCGCCACTGCCAAGGTGGCATTGCATGGGGCGATACACGTAACTGTATCAACCAGTTGATCACTGAGCCTTCCATCAGTTCGATGATGTTTGAATATCGCTTTAAAGGTGCGGGAGAACTCAATGGCCATAATCTCGGTAATTTGATGCTGACTGCATTAGATAACCTATCTGTGCGCCCTTTAGACGCGATCAACTTGATCCGCAACATGCTCAAAGTCGATGTTAATATTTTACCTATGTCAGAGCATCCTTCTGATCTTAGTGCACTTTCTATGGATGGTCACTGGGTCACGGGTGAAACGAACGTGGACGAGATGACGGAAGATTTAAGGCGCTTAGATTTATCACCTGAAGTGCCAGCAACCAAAGAAGCCATACTCGCCATCAGTGCAGCAGACTGCATCATCCTTGGCCCGGGAAGCTTTCTCACCAGTGTGATGCCACCACTACTGCTGCCCGAAATTGGCAATGCCATTGAGCAAAACGTAAAAGCAAAGCTGATTTTTGTTGAGAACTTGTCTCCCGAGCAAGGACCTGCTGGTCGCATGTCGCTACGGCATAAATTGGAATGGTGTGAGCGCGCCTGCCACGCGCGAAAAATCGATGTGGTGATCGGCGATACACCACATCCGGAGCTGGCTGAACACTGGCATTGTGTCACTACAGAGCTAGCATCATCCAATCGTGACTGGCGGCACGACCGAGTTAAACTTCAAAAAGCCATTGAGAATCAACTCACAAGCTAATCCATCAAGTGGCAGTAGCAACGATGCGTCTCTTCGATAAGAGCGCGCATCGCCGCCACTTCTTCAGCCTCATCAAAAATGCAGTTTGCCTTTCCTTTGCTATCGATATCCACCGCTTTAGCGCACAATCTATCCGCACCAAAGCTGGCGGCACTGCTTTTTAGAGCATGGCTGATATCTTTTAAATATTCGATTTTATCCGGCAGATTTTGATCAGCTAGCTTCTGTGTATAGGCGCTCAGCTCGCTGAGAAAAATATCGAGCAATATTGGCACATTCTCTTCTCCAATTTCTTGGGCCAAATGCGCAATTTTGTTTTTATTGATCAGTTCCATATCTCTATGAGTTCTCTCTACTGTTCCACGCTTGAAGCTTGCGGTAGATAGTTGAAGGGCTAACGTCTAAATAACTGGCTGCTTTAGGAATATTACCATCACACGCTTCTATCGCTTGTTCGATGGCTTGTTTTTCCGTCATCCATAAAGGAAAAATATCGTGCACGGTTATATTTTCCTTGCGCGTATCCGTCGTTAGGTTTGCTAATCGGATCTTGTTATCCACGACTTGATTTAGCGGTGGCGGTAACATGCTCAGTTCGATCTCGTTGCCGTGGTTCAATACCACCACATTCCGCAACACGTTTTGCAGTTGACGCACATTACCCGGCCATTCATAGCGCGTAAAACGCTCCACAACCTCGGGCGCTAAGCGGACAAAACCTTTGCCTTCTTCTTTAGACATAAAGCCGAGTAAAGAGTAAGCAATTTCAATAACGTCATCGCCTCGCTCGCGTAGCGGTGGTAAATGCAATGGGATCACATAAAGACGATAGTACAAATCTTCACGAAAACGACCCTCTTGTACCTCTTTCCATGGATCGCGGTTGGTAGCGCAGACAAAACGAACATCGACACTTTTCATCTTCGATGAGCCCACTTTCTGGAATGTGCCCGTTTGGATAAAGCGCAACAGCTTGGTCTGCAAATCCAAATCCATTTCACACAGTTCATCCAAAAACAGTGTGCCGCCATCAGCCAACTCGGCTGCGCCTTGGCGATCGGTCGCTGCGCCAGTAAATGCGCCTTTCACGTGGCCAAAGAGTTCACTCTCTATTAAGTCCTTAGGAATTGCGGCGCAGTTAATCGCAATGAAGGGTTTATCGCCACGTTTACTGGCCGCATGAATCGCTTCTGCGCACACCTCTTTACCCGTGCCACTTTCGCCAGTAATAAAAATACTGGCTTTACTGGAGGCCGCTGAGTCAATGGTTCGATAGACTGATTGCATGGTTTGACTGCTGCCGATAAAACCTTGGTAGTTCTGGTTACCCGGGTTACCAGCCTCATTTTTTAGTTTGCTAGCTTTACGTATGGCGTTGTTAACCGTGACACGCAAGCGGTCTGCTTCACAAGGTTTGATCAAGAAATCTTGGGCACCGTGACGCATCGCTTCCACTGCGGTATCGATCGAACCATGAGCGGTCATGAATATCACTGGCACATTGGGGTAGTGACTTTTCACAGCATGTAAAACGTCCATGCCCGTCATATCGGGTAATCGAAGATCCAGCAATATGAGGTCCGGCTCTCGGTGAGCTAAACTCTCTATCGCATCACGACCTGTACCAACAATATTGATATCGATTTCAAGGGGAGTGAGGTATGAACGATACAGCGCCGCAACGGAAGCCGTATCTTCCACCATCAAAAGATATTTAGCCTTTTGTAGAGAAAAGTCAGGTTGCATATTCTAGCCATTATTATTTTGCACTTTGCCTTAACTATTGCATTAAGGTTCGCATTTTGCAAAATAAAATAACAAAAAGGCACTAATTCGTTAGTTAATAGCCCTTTTTGCATAAAATTAATTGGCACGATATGTGCTTTATTCAATATGACCCTTAGGGGTCACCTAGCCAACTGACGTTGTTAGTGAATAAAGTGTTCACAAATAACAGCCAATAGACCTTTTTCTATTGGCTATTTTTTTTAACTGTTGGTAATGAACTGCTGACGCAGTTTTTCAATTTGGTCACGCTTTTCGGCAGCCAATTCAAATTCTAGGTTTTGTGCGTGTTTGTACATTAACCCTTCTAGTTTGGCGATCTCTTTTTCCAGTTGTAGCGGCGTGAGTATTTCATAAGTTTGCGAGCTTTCTGCCACCTTAGACAAAGGTACTTGTTTGCTCATCCTCTGCTGCTTGGACTTAGTAATATCACCTAACTCCATAATATCTTTGACATTACGTTTCAGCGCCTGAGGTGTTATCCCTTGTTCTTCATTATGTGCTTGCTGCTTTTCACGGCGACGATCGGTCTCATCCATCGCTTTCTTCATTGAGCTAGTAATGCGGTCAGCATAGAGAATCGCTTTGCCTTCAATGTTACGTGCCGCACGGCCAATGGTCTGAATTAATGAACGTTCTGAACGTAGAAAACCTTCTTTATCCGCATCAAGAATTGCGACAAGAGAGACTTCAGGCATATCCAAACCTTCACGCAGTAAGTTAATACCCACTAACACATCAAATTCGCCTAGGCGAAGGTCGCGAATAATCTCAACCCGCTCAACAGTATCAATATCTGAGTGCAGATATCTGACCTTAACCCCATGTTCATGAAGATACTCAGTTAAGTCTTCAGCCATGCGTTTAGTCAATGTCGTGATCAGCACACGTTCATCTTTCGCTGAGCGAATGCGGATCTCTGACAACACATCATCCACTTGTGTTGCAACTGGTCGTACTTCCAGCACGGGGTCCAGTAATCCGGTTGGGCGCACCACTTGATCCACAATTTGTCCGGCTGATTTTTCTAGCTCATAGTTGCCCGGGGTAGCAGAAACAAAAATCGTCTGCGGCGCAAGTGATTCGAACTCTTCAAACTTTAATGGACGGTTATCTAAAGCGGAAGGCAACCGGAAACCAAACTCTACTAACGTTTCTTTGCGTGAACGATCGCCTTTGAACATCGCGCCAATTTGCGGCACGGTTACGTGTGATTCGTCGATAATCAATAAACCGTCATGCGGTAGATAGTCAAACAGGGTCGGAGGCGGCTCTCCCTCTTTTCGCCCACTAAGATAACGTGAATAGTTTTCAATACCTGAACAAAAACCGAGCTCATTCATCATTTCAATATCAAATTGAGTACGCTGCGATATGCGCTGCTCTTCGAGTAGTTTATTGTTTTCCAACAGGTAGGCTTGGCGAGTTCGCAGCTCCTCTTTGATGTGCTCTATCGCATCTACAATGCGCTCTCTTGGCGTAACGTAGTGCGTTTTAGGATAGATGGTATAGCGAGGAAGATCTCGCTGAATCATTGCGCCCGTCAATGGGTCAAACAAACTGATGCAATCTACCTCATCATCAAACATTTCAACACGCACGGCCGCATAATCCGATTCCGCGGGAAAGATATCGATCACCTCTCCACGAACTCTAAATTGACCACGTTCAAACGCCATATCGTTACGTGTGTATTGGAGCTCGGCTAAACGGCGGATAATGTCGCGCTGATCCATCACATCACCACGGCGAACATGCAGCATCATTTTCAGATAAGAATCAGGATCACCCAAACCGTAAATCGCCGATACAGAAGCTACAATAATCGCATCTTTACGCTCAAGCAGCGCTTTAGTCGCGGAGAGTCGCATTTGTTCTATGTGTGAGTTAATCGAGGAATCTTTTTCTATAAATGTGTCCGTGGTCGGCACATACGCCTCTGGCTGATAGTAGTCGTAATAAGAGACGAAATACTCAACCGCATTATTGGGGAAAAATGACTTCATCTCACCATACAGCTGGGCTGCGAGCGTTTTATTCGGTGCCAACAAGATAACCGGACGCTGCGCCTTGGCGATCACATTAGCCAAGGTGAATGTTTTCCCTGAACCCGTCACACCCAATAAGGTTTGATGAGCAAGACCTGCATCTAGCCCATCAAACAATTGCTTGATCGCCGTAGGTTGATCGCCTGACGGTTGATAACCCGATACCAATTCAAACGTTTTGCTCATAATGCCGTTGTCCTCTATAACTGAATAGGCATTCTCGCTGTTAGCCATGTTTTGTTGCAAGTAATTGTTCAAAATAGTTGCGTCGTAAATCACCCCTGTTTTGAAAAAATGCTAGTTTCTTCTCCATACGTTTGCTACCATCTTCGGCCTGATTCGTAAAAAACCACTCCTAACTTTCAAAAATAATCCACTTGTTTTCCCCAAAATTTCAAAATGACTCCCTTTTTCTCATCGCCATTCATTTTCATTTCTTATTGATAATTTCAGTTGATAAATCAAAAAATAAAATAAAAAACATAGTGTTATATAAAAAATAAACTCAACAAAAGAGTAGAGTAATAACTCAACATTCATTGATGAAACGAATTGCTCAGGATTCGTCAACACACTTATCCACAATTTTGGTGGATAACTAAACCTAGCCTAATGCCGATAAGGGGTACAGAAAAGTAAAGTATTTTCAGGGAAATATTTTTACTTTTTCTTCGGCTGGAAAGGTTGACACTGCCCCCCCCCACTCGCTACCATTCGCACCGCTCAAAGCAATTCCCCCTTAGTTCAGTCGGTAGAACGGCGGACTGTTAATCCGTATGTCGCAAGTTCAAGTCTTGCAGGGGGAGCCAAATTCCAGAAAAAAGACGTCCTAGGACGTCTTTTTTTGTATCTAAATCTAGCTATTTCAAGGAATTGTATTCTCTTAACGTCTTTTCCTGACTCGTTAATCAATATAATTGCCCTTCATCCAAAGCAGAAGAAACCCAAACGAGAGGAGCATTCCAATTAATCGTGATCTCATTAAACGACCATGCATTAATGTTATCTCTATAACAGGTTTGGCCAACACACTGCCCCTTCAATGTCGCAGCGACTGGATCACTGTAACTCACGGAGTTGGGTCCACCCACTAGTGCGCCAGGTGCTGGAGCTGGTGACTTTTCATCCGCAGCATGTGCCCAAAAACGGTGATGTGGACTTTTAGCCGCATTGGTGCCGTAACCTGTAATATAAGACAGGCTCATTGGGTTCGCGCCTAGTAAGTAATCCATCGCATTTGCAGCCGCTTTTACATACTTAATATCGCCGGTGAAATCATTCGCATAGATTAAGAAGATAGCTCTGTTTACAAAACTCGAGTTCGATCCCCACGGATACTCTTCTACCGTGTAAGGAATATGATAACCCTCGTTATTAATCTGGCCCACAAAGTTATCAGAGGTTGCGATTAAGTTTTTCCTTGCAACTTTAATTTGATCCTCACCCAATCCATTAGGCACAACAGCCAAGCTTATTGTTGCTAAAGGCGCTGTGTACCCCCAGAACATTTCGCCATCTGCTTCAATGTTACCTTTTGGTGTCTCTAGATAATGAGGAGAAGCTTTCAGTGCTTTAAGGTACTTGCTGTCACCAGTGGTGATATAAAGTTCACTTGCAGCCCAGTAGAACTCGTCTGAAAGCTCTTTATCATCATATGGGCCCGACCCTGTGAAGTTATCATAGGCAAGAATATGAGGATTTTTGCTCGCGGCTTCCCAAGCCTCTTGCGCCGCATTCAAACAGTTTTTTGAGAACTTAGGATCAATCTCTTTCCAAATTCGCGCACATTGAGCACCAATTGCTGACAAGTTCAACGTAGCCGCAGTGGTTGGATAACCCACATATCGCTTCTGGGTGTCCATATGAGGTGGCAGTGGCATACCTGTCCAAGCTTCATCAGCAACTTTATGGAAAGCCATCCCTTTTGCGTCAATCTTAGTCAGTTTAAGTGTTTTGTCTTCAGACTGGTCACCAACAGGAACCGCTACAGGTTGGTCACTATAGATCTGCATTGCCAATATAAATTCGATATTCCAACGAGCCTCAGACAACAAAGGATTAACGCCATTTCCAGCTTCTGGAATTTTCACTTTCCCTTCTGCAAAAGGAATTGGTGCGTTATCTAGCCATTTACCTCTTTCAAACAGGTTCAAAAGAGTCCAAGTCGAGATACCGCTGTTAACCGTATACTTACCATGGTCGCCAGCGTCATACCAACCGCCGGTTACATCGACAGAAAAATCACAACCTGGCCACTTATTACCCCAGCTGTCCATCTTATTAAAACAGGTAACCACATCGCTCATATGACCGCCGGGACGCGCTAGATCGTCACGCTGTACCAGAGCCTTATCAATCTCAATACCACTACGGTTTTGGTAGAAGTAAGACAATGCATCGTACTTCAACTGATTGTAGATATCTTTGCTGATGCTAAATGGCAAGCTCTCGTCTTCACCGACTTTTACTTTCAAGCCTCTCATATCTGATCTGTAATTCGATAGGTCAATACGGTGAATAAACTCGCCTGATGCCTTATTAAGACCAAAGATTTCCGTTTTACCTAAATCGACATTGATATTGCTGTTGTTTGTTAGCACCCACTTTAAGGGCTCTTTAGATTCATTCGCGACAAATACAAACTTATCTGCTTGAGGAAGGTAACCGACTTGGTTAGCACGAACAGAATTTATCTTCAGCTCTTCAATGTATTTCTCACCGACGACTGAAACATTGCTAACGCATACGGTTCCCTTTTTCTGGGCGCCCATTTGAAACTGGAACTCAGTTTTAGCATCGCTTTCAACATCATGGCTGAACTTAAACTTATAGCTCTTCTTCTTCAGTGAGACTTTTGTATCATCCACAAAATAGTTGGTATAAGGAGGACCTTCATGCTGAATAAGCGTTCTCATTTGAGTATCAACGGTTGCATAAGCATCAAATGAAACTTCATAATCTGCTTTGTTTGCCAACCCAATCCCGCCCTGTCCTAAAATCACATTCCAAGGGTTCTCTCCTGGACTTCTAATCTCAAGACATGCTTCGCCATTTTTGATTTTTACATCTGCACCAGCATTCCACCAACCATCCATGTTCCCGTTAAATTTACCGTTCTTAATTTGCTCATTTGCATAAGCAGAACACGATGAAAGAATGAGTATTGTTGCCAATGATAGTTTGAACTTATGCATATTTACTCCTAGACATATAAATTACAACACCATTGAAATTAAGCGATTTTCATGGCTAATAAGTAGATGTCTGAGCACAAAAGAACCGTTCTAAAAACGCCTATTTCTCTCTTCGTGATACTGCTAGCACTTACCTCTAGGTTAATGAATCTGTTTCAAGGAAATCTCATCGATAAATTGACTTGTTTTCTAGCGAATAATTATATCAATCGGAGGTAAACTAACTTTATAGCCTTTACAACATGCTCTTGAGCCCGGCTAACTATCTAGACCTTTGATGTGAACAATATTAGTATGACCGAGTTGTAAGAAAATATAACCACCAAGAACGTTACCAACGTTATATAAGAGGCTATTTTCTCCTTCCGAGATATAAGTTGTCCGGTTTTAACGAAGGTTCATGATTTTTTCAAATTTGAAAAAATCATCTTCATTTGAATCTATCCCATCCTCTATACCATTAACTTCATAATTTTTTTCCGGATGAAATTTATTATAAAACTCAACGATATGAAAACCACACTTATTGATATAGAAGTTGATGTTCCTTTTTTCAAAATAAGGCGTAACGGTTGTCCAAACCTTAGTTTCTGGATACGCCACTTCAATGGCTCTCCATGATTTCTGCCCTAAACCTTTATTATGACTTTCGGGATAAATAAAAAACAGGTCGAGACTGTTATATTGGGTATCCGTATTAATATTCAGCACCACACCACCCACTCTTTCCTCGCCGAGTACGATATGATTTATTACGGCACCCTTGGCGTTAAAAGAACCAAATATATCTTCATCGGAAGGTATCGGCTCACTGTAAGATGGGCCAAACTGTTCGATTAACGCATTGGTAAAAGTCTGCTGTAACTTAGTTTTAAATTCGGGCAGCTCGTCACTTTTCACCTTAGTGAGTTTTATAATTTCATTTTTCATTTTTAAAATAACGCTCTTGAATACTCATCACGAACACGAAGAAAGCTGGAACAAAGTAAATGGCAAGTAATGTAGCGCTGACCATTCCACCGAACACACCGGTTCCGATAGCTCGTTGAGTTTCGGCACTAGCACCTGAGGCTAGCATCAGTGGTACAACACCAAGACCAAATGCCAGAGAGGTCATCAAGATAGGTCTTAATCTCAACTTCGCCGCTTGAACGGCTGACTGTACCAACCCGTTGCCTTGCTCTCTCAACTGTTTGGCAAACTCAACAATTAGAATCGCGTTTTTCGCCGAAAGACCAATTACGGTGATCATCCCGACTTTGAAGAAAACGTCGTTTGGCATGTCACGAGCCACAATAGCGAGTACCGCACCTAACAATCCCAAGGGCACGACCAACATCACCGATAAAGGAATAGCCCAACTCTCATAAAGTGCCGCAAGCACTAAGAAAACGACTAGCATCGATAGCGCCATTAGCATCGGTGCTTGTTTTGCTGAGTGAAGCTCTTGTAATGCCTGTCCTGTCCATGCAATGGTAAAGCCTGACGGAAGTTGCTTCGCCATTTGTTCTATTTCAGCCATCACATCTCCGCTGGCAACGCCCGCAGCTGCACTACCAGAAATTCGAACCGCAGGATAACCTTGGAAGCGAATAAACTGCGGAGCTGACTCAGACCAAATAGGCGTCACAATTTCTGATAGCGGAACCATTCCACCATTAATGTTTCGTACATGGAGCTTGAGCACATCCTCAATCTGCATCCTTGATGAAGCATCTGCTTGCATAATGACTTGCTGCATTCTGCCTTCATTAGGAAAGTCGTTGATGTATAGCGATCCAATCGCCGTTGATAGCGTCTCACTAATACTCGTGAATGAAACACCTAACACCTCAGCTTTCTGGCGATCAATATCTAAATGAATACTTGTACCCGCAGGAAGCCCATCAGAATAGACATCGCTAAGTGATTTGCTATTTTTCGCCAACTCTAACATCTTCGTCTCAACGGCTTTTAATGCCTCGTATCCCTGATTTCCGCGATCTTGCAAGAAAAACGTAATATCAGAGCTCGTACCTAGCTCTTCAATAGAAGGAGGCAGCATGTGCATAACCGTGCCTTCTTTAACGTCCGCCATCGCCTCCTCAGCAAGTTTTAACTCGTCCAGTGTTGAGGTGTCGTTGCGTGATTCCCAATCTTTCAACGTGGTAAAACTCTGCGCTGTATTAGTACCTGAACCGGAAAATCCAAAACCAATCACTGTCATTGTTGACTCAATTGCTGGACGGCTTAACGCATGCTGTTCAAATTTTTTCACAACATCCAACGTACGCACTGTGGTTGCGTCTGCTGGAAGCTGAATATTGGTAATAAAATATCCTTGGTCTTCTTCTGGCAAAAACGATGACGGCAGCTGCCTATACACTAGAACCAAAATCGCGCACAGAAACACAAAGCCAAGCATCATTCGTCCTTTGCGATTTACTAACACGTTGACCTGAGATTCATACCGATTGTTCATTCGGTTAAAGCCACGATTAAACCATTTCGCGAATCTTGTTTGCTCATAGTGATTAGAATTCACTGGTTTTAGCAACGTGGCACAAAGCGCCGGCGTTAGTGTTAGAGCCAAAAATGCTGAGAACAGAATTGATACTGCCATCGATAAGGTAAACTGCTTATAAATGGCGCCAACCGAATCACTGGCAAATGCCATCGGGATGAAAACTGCCGTTAACACAAGTGTGATGCCTATAATGGCGCCAGTAATCTCTTTCATCGCCTTAGATGTCGCTTCTTTCGGAGATAAGCCTTTTTCCGACATCAATCGTTCCACGTTTTCGACAACGACAATCGCATCATCGACGATAATACCGATCGCCAGAACCATACCAAACATCGTTAACACGTTGATTGAAAAGCCAGTTAACAACATGACGGTGAACGTCCCCAACAAGGCTATCGGTGCAACAATAGCGGGGATCAAGGTGTAACGAATATTCTGTAAAAACAGAAACATAACAAAAAACACCAGCACCATAGCTTCAACTAAGGTATGAATAACCTTATTGATCGAAACTTTAACGAAAGGTGCTGTATTAAATGGAATTGAATAGGTCATCCCAGAAGGTAGACTTTGACTCAACTCCGCCAAACGCTTTTGTACCGCATCTGCAGTTTTAACGGCATTCGCTCCCGGAGTAAGCTGAATAGCCGCAGCCGTCGCTGTTTTACCATTTTCACGATTCAAATAACCATAGGATTGAGAACCGATTTCAACACGCGCAACGTCACTTAGGACGACTTTCGAGCCATTGTTGTTTGCACGAAGAATGATATTAGAGAATTCTTCAACGCTGGTTAACTGGCCTTGAACGGTTAATGGAACCGTTACTCGTTGCCCTAAAACCGTCGGTGCAGCACCGATACTTCCGGGTGCGATTTGTGTATTTTGCGAAGTGATAGCCTGACTAACATCATTCATTGTTAAACCCAATGAATTGAGCTTACTCGGATCAACCCAGATTCTCATTGCCTTCTCAGCACCAAATGACTGAACACGCCCTACACCTTCAATACGGCGCAATTCATCTACGATGTTGCGAGCCAAATAGTCGTTCAATGCGATTTCATCAAAGCGGTTATCATCAGATTTCAACCCGACAATCATCAAAAAGTTGGATGTAGCAGATTCTACGGACAAGCCGCTTTGACGCACCACCTGCGGTAAACGAGATTCAACCGCTTTCAGTTGGTTTTGAACGTCAACTTGCGCCATATCAGAGTCTGTTCCCGGCTTAAATGTAACCGTAATAGACGCAGAACCGGAGTTGTCAGCAGACGACTCGAAATACATTAAGTTCTTAACGTTCGACAGCTCACCCTCAATAAGACTAAGCACACCATCATTCATTTCCTTCGGACTGGCTCCCGGATACGTCGCCATAATACTGACCGTTGGAGGCGCCACAGACGGGTAACGAGAAATAGGTAACTTCGGAATAGAAATACATCCAAACAAAATAATGAAAAGAGCAATAACCCAAGCAAATACGGGGCGATGAATAAAAAACTGAGACATAAAAAGCCACTCTAACCTTAATCAGTTTGTCGCAGATGTTAAAAGAACCTCAGGTTCTTCCCATTTGCGTTGGTCTACGAGAACGCCGCTCTCAAGCCTTTCCTTGCCCTCGACTACGATATTTTCTCCTTCATGAACGCCCGATTTCACGCGGTACTGACCATCAATCAATTCTCCGAGCTTTACAGGTTTTAAATGTGCATATCCTTCCTGATCAATACTCCAAAGATGAGGAGCACCTGCAAGATGCATAACCGCCTGTTGCGGAACCATTAACGCGTGGTTATAACTCGAATGAAGTACTTTGGTTTTTACGAACATCCCCGGTAATAAACAGCGTTGAGAGTTATCTACGAGCACGCGCAGCAAAACATCGCCAGTGCTTACGTCAATATTGATACCAGAAAACAGGATTTGGCCTTTGACTGGATAAGGGGTGCCGTTACTGCGTAAAATTTTAATTTTTGTTCCATCAACACCAGGTTCACCATCTGCATTTGCTGCTAAATCTTCACGAATAGCTTCTAATGAAGACGCAGGTCGACGAATATCA
Source organism: Vibrio sp. V12_P9A6T4 (assembly GCF_963874835.1). Lineage (NCBI taxonomy): Bacteria > Pseudomonadati > Pseudomonadota > Gammaproteobacteria > Vibrionales > Vibrionaceae > Vibrio > Vibrio sp. V12_P9A6T4. Next base: position 120,391 of record NZ_CAWNJO010000060.1, read on the forward strand.
ACAAAGACTTGATCGACCTGTTGGATACGCGCCATCGGTACTGCATCCGTACTGCTGACTAATGCACCCTCGGTCACCAAGGTTTGCTCTATCAGTCCAGATATCGGTGCGGTCACATTTGCAAACTTCAGATCAAGCATACGACGAGTGAGAGTCGCTTTAGCGACCGCAACATCAGCAACAGCTTGATCTCGGAGCAAAACCACATCGTCATAGTCTTGACGACTGATAGAATCTTTTTTTACCAAAGGTTTTAATCGTAACTCTTTTTCCAGAGCACGTTGATAAGTCACCTGCGCTCTCTGTAAGTTTGCTTTGGCAGTATCAACTTCCGCTTCAAATGGCGCAGGATCAATCTGGAATAACGACTGGCCAGCTTTCACTTCAGCACCTTGTTTGAACAAGCGATGTTGTACTATCCCAACCACTTGTGGGCGAATCTCTGCAACGCGCACGGCCAACACTCTTCCGGGAAGCTCTTCATAAACATCTAAATGTTGTGGTTGTATTGTTATCGTTGAAACTAAAGGCAAAGACTCTTTTAGTCCGACTTCACTTTCATCTTTATTGGATTGATTACAGCCAACTAAAAAGAAAAGTACCAATATATGTAAGCTACTAGATACACATATATTTATCTTTTTCACTGAGGTATCCTCTGAACAAATCAAAGCGGACTATCCGCTGTCGATAGTTGTTGAGTCTAATACCTGTGTGTGGAGGTCCCGCTGAGTGAATGTGGAGATTTGATGGAGATGAACAATTTGTACGTTGAGGGGCAGAAATTTGCTGCAGATTCAGGCCCAGATTCAGGAACCGGGTCTTATCGTCAGGCGTTAATTCTGATCGCTGAGGATGAATTTGAAATTGTCGATATACTCTCCGCTTATCTAACGCGCAGCAATATGCGTACGATTCACGCTGCAGATGGTCAAAGAACACTAGAACTTCATTCATCCATGAAGCCAGATCTTATACTGCTTGATATCCAGATGCCTAAAATGGATGGATGGAAAGTGTTGTCGGAACTTCGTCAGAAAAGTAACACCCCTGTCATCATGCTTACCGCAATGGACCAAGATTTAGATAAATTGATGGCACTCAGAATCGGAGCTGATGATTACGTCGTTAAGCCGTTTAATCCGGCAGAAGTCGTCGCGAGAGTCCAAGCCGTTCTAAGACGCACCTTAGAAGTTAATCAACCTCACAACAAAAATATACTGCGAGCCGAACCGTTTGAAGTCGATTTAGAGAGTCACGAAATCGCTGTTCATGTGGATGGAGAACGTCATACTCTACTGCTAACCTTAACTGAGTTTAAATTGTTGACTCACTTCATTCGTTCACCCAAGCGAGTGTTTAGCCGAACAGAACTATTAAGTACGTGCCTACCTGAGGGTGACACGCTGGAACGAACGATCGACAGCCACATCAGCAAAATCCGCAAAAAACTTGAAGCCTACGGTATTCAAGGCGTTCCGGCTGGTGTTCGTGGTGTCGGTTACCGTTTTAAGGGCGACCAATGAAATTAAGTGGTTTGAGCCGTCAGATTGCATTCTCAATGATAAAAATCGCAATCGGTTCAGCATTACTTGCCACAATGGGCTCGTTTATTTTTTACTATCTTTGGGATAAATATTGGCCCAATTATATACCGAGTGAAGATGCTCTCACTCCTTCTTGGCCAGAATGGGTTTGGCTCGCACTAACCTGCGTTATTGTCATTCTGCTAGCCGTCAAACTTGCTACTAAGTTATCCCAACGCATTTTGGAACCGCTAAGTGCTGTTGCGCAAGGAATGCGAAAAATCGCTGAAGGCGACTTACATTTCCGCGCTAACGTTGGAGACCGTTCATTAGGTGAAGCCGCTTTATTAGTAGACGATTTCAACCTCTTAGCGGATAAACTTCAACGAATGACAGAAGAGCACGCCTTTTGGAATGCAGCGATCGCCCATGAACTCAGAACCCCGGTGACAATTTTACGGGGCCGATTACAAGGGTTAGCAGAAGGTGTCTTTACTCCAGATAAAAACCAGTTCACTAAACTATTAGTACAAATTGAAGGGTTATCTCGATTAATAGAAGATCTGCGTGTTATTAGCTTAATGAATAGTGATGAATTAAGAATAAATAGAAAAGAAACCAACTTAGCGACAGAAATAAAATTACTTACTGATTTGTCGGTAAATATGCTGAATGAAGCAAATCAACATGTAGAACTTAATGTAACCACACAATCTGTCTTTTGTGACCCAACCAGAATAAGACAAGCTTTGTTGGCTATACTGGAAAATGCGAGTAAATATGCTCTTCCGGGTGCAATAACTATCTCTACTCAGCTTAAAGATGGCTTTTGCCATTTAAGTGTGGAAGATTCTGGCCCGGGAGTTTCACCTGATTTAATTCCGCATATTTTTACAGCATTTCGCAGCGCTAAGGACACCCCAAAAAGCGGCAGCGGATTAGGATTGGCCGTTGTTGCTGCTATTGCCACAGCACATGAAGGAAGCGTTAGTTGTCGTATAAACAATAAAGGCGGAACGATTATTGAACTCTGTTGGCCAACTTAATCAAAATCACGAGAACGATTAAATCCACCATAAGCCTAAGTATTCATTAATTTTTCACATCAACGCGATTCAATAACAAAATGGAGAGACCGGTTCGCCACACATGGATCAATAACGTCGAAAGCCTATATACAGGGTGATCAGAACCATATTTACATATTGACAATTGTACAAATATTTCACACTATCGAAAATAATTAATGATAATAATTATCATTACGTCATAATGTTTATGCGGATAGTGCCCATGAAATCTCTACATAATGTGATGAACGTTTCATCAATCACACCTTTACCCAATCTCTACCTTCTAGACCAATCATCAGAAACCGATAATCAACGATCAATGGCCGTTCACCAACACCGCCAAGACATTCAAAATATCTTGGCGGGTCGTGACTCAAGGATGTTGGTGATTATTGGGCCATGTTCAATCCACGACCCTGAGGCTGCAATTGACTATGCACACAGACTCGCAAAGGCACAAAAACAGTTCAGCAGCACTCTTAAATTGGTGATGCGAACCTATTTTGAAAAACCGAGAACGCGGACTGGCTGGAAAGGATACATGGTTGACCCTGATCTCAACGGTCAATTTAACTTACTCAAAGGGCTCAGCTCTAGCCGTGAATTACTCAAGTCAGTCTTAGCGCTAGGTGTACCAACAGCGACTGAGTTTTTAGATACGCATATCGCTCCGTATATCGCGGACCTTATTTGTTGGGGTGCGGTTGGCGCAAGAACCACAGAATCACAACCGCATCGCCAACTCGCGTCGGCATTGCACTGCCCTATTGGTTTTAAAAATGGTACTGACGGCAATACGACCATTGCAATCGATGCGATTCATGCCGCTAACGATTCACATCTGTTGATTATGGCGGGTGAGAATGGGCAACCGGTTGCGGTGCAAACTCAAGGTAATCCATATTGCCATATCATTTTACGTGGTGGTGTCACGCCAAACTATGCAAGTCACAGTGTTAAAAGTGCGGCTTATCAATTACACCATAGCCAGCTCAGCAGTAGGCTAGTGGTTGACTGCAGCCACGGCAATAGCGGAAAAATCGCTAAGAATCAATTGGATGTAATAAACAACATAGCCCAGCAACTGCTGTCTGGAGAGCGCCACATTGCGGGGGTAATGTGCGAAAGCTTTTTGCAAGGCGGTAGCCAAGCTTTGGATAAAGGCCCGCTCTGCTACGGCCAATCCATCACTGATGAGTGCTTAAGTTGGGAGGATACAATGTGCTTTTTAAATACGCTCGATGATGCGGTCGCAACACTTCAACAGCAGCAATATTGTCAGCCCGCTCCAGTGTAAACGACCACTAAGGTGAAGCTCCTACTTGCTTCACCTTGCCTACCGTCAGCGGCCTTCACCTAATTATCGAGCGTAGCGCCGCCATCCACTCTCAAATCATGCATGGTGATTTGACTTGCTGCATTGGACATCAAAAACATAACAACCCCAGCAATGTCTTCGGGCTCCGCCATTTTGCCAAGGGGTATCCCCAAACGGTACTGTTCAAGATTACCTTTTATCACTTCTCTTTCACCATATTCGCTGTTCCATAACTGCGTTTGCATTTCGGTGCGTGTTGAGCCCGGGCTAACGATATTGCATCGAATTCCATCGTTTGCAAGCTCAAGAGCTGCGCACTTGACCAACATATGCAAAGCCGATTTAGATGCCGCATATGCTCCAATATTAAGCCGAGGCGTATTCGCTGAATTAGAGCCAATCACAATAACATTGCCACGCTGGCGCACTTTCATTCCTATCGCTACACCTTGCAAAGCGGCTAAGGTGCCAAACGTATTGACATCAAACATCGCTTTGATCTCTGACATCGATAATTCGGTTATTGAACCAAGGTGCAATGTGCCCGCGCAGCTGATGAAATGAGCAAACTGATAGCGCTCATTCAGTTCTTGTACCCTTTTTTTTACGTCGTCATGATGCTGTAAATCAAGCTCATAGCAATGAAGCTGCTCGGTATAGCGCGCGTTCAAACTCGCTAATTGCTGAGTTAATTGGTGGTGATTTCTATCCGTCGCTACAACTCGATAACCGCTCGCCAGTAAAGATTCCAATACGGCATAACCAATCCCCTGCCCGGCTCCAGTCAATAAAACCGTTTCGTCTAATTTCATCATTTTCCTAACTTTACTCCGTTAAATCCACACTAAACCATAGCCATAACTGAATCTCATCCTTAGTTAATAACATTAATTATCATTTGTTATTGATAATTATTATCATATATAATCTGCGTACTTTAGTGGTTTGTAAAATAATAAGCAATTAGGCGTAACACGTTATTAATGGAGTTTTGGTGATGAAACGTGAAGTTATTGGGTTTTCAAAAATGGCTAATCAGCTATTGGATGAGCACTTAAAAGAATCTCCCTTCTTTTTTGCTTCGCCTCACAACACCATGCTTGGCGTGGGAATTGCTCATCAGTTCAATCAGGCGATCCCATTCTGTGAGCTGGCGGATCAAGCAACCAAGATGCTAGAAGCAGCAAAAACAGATGAGTACGATAATCCTATTTTATTTGCGACGATTCCTTTTAATGAAGAGACGGCGACGCGTTTCTTTATTCCAGAAAAGCTCTATGTTTCTGGTAGCCCGCGGGCCAGTGAAAAAGAGGAGCAGCAGAGCCACAAAGCGACCATTGTTTCACCGCCAACAGGCAACGACTACAGACAAGGAGTCACAACCTTACTTGAGCTGTTTAATACCACCGAACTATCAAAAGTGGTGCTATCACGTTTAGTGAAACTCTCGACTCCGCAACACATCGATCAAACTCGTTTATTGCGTAATCTGTTGTCTATCAATCGCAATGGCTACACTTTTTCTACTGAAATTGGCCCTAACGCCAAGTTAATGGGAGCCAGTCCCGAGTTGTTGTTGGCGAAGAAAGGTGGGTTTATCGTTTCTAACCCCCTAGCGGGCTCGCGGCCTAAATCAAACAACGCGGTGCAAAACCAACAGCGCTCCGCTTCATTACTTGATACGCAAAAAGATCTGAATGAACATGCCTTCGTCGTCGAGGAAGTCGAGAAAGTACTCAGCCGCTACTGCCATAACTTATTTACCCCTATGGTCCCATCAGTGATTGAAACCGAAACGATGCTGCATTTATCAACAGTGCTTGAAGGACAAGCCGATGATCCGATGATTAACTCGCTACGCATTGCAGCAGAGTTACACCCAACACCCGCAGTGTGTGGTTATCCAAGATTATCGGCTTACCAAGCGATTAAGCAGATCGAAACTTTCGACCGCGGCTACTTCACTGGCATGATCGGTTGGTGCGACGCTCGGGGAAATGGCGAGTGGGTTGTCACGATACGCTGCGCTGAAGTGAGCCAAAACGAGATGAGCGTGTTCGCTGGAGCTGGCATAGTGAATGAATCCTCACCGCAGAGTGAACTCGATGAAACAGGGGCAAAAATGAGCACCATTTTGAAAGCCGCTGGTATTGAAATTGATGAATTACTTACCGCCTAAGGAGTGGTCATGAATAATCTTAACCCGACCGATTTTACCCCTTGGCCTGAGCAATTCAGCCAGCGCTATCGTGAGCAAGGCTACTGGCAACAAAGAACCTTATTTGATTACTTCAGTGATTCCGTAAAAAAAAGCCCTGACGCCATCGCACTGATTGATGATTTCGGCCAGTACAGCTATCAAAATTTATATCAGAAAATGATAAGCCTTGCGGCTGGCTTGAGCTCCCTAGGTTTGCAGCGGGGTGATAATGTCGTACTACAAATGGCCAATCGTGCTGAATTCTATCTCTGCTTTTTTGCCTTGACCATGCGGGGCATTAAACCGGTTCTAGCTCTGCCAGCGCACCGCTATCTAGAGCTGAGCTATTTTTGCCAACATACTCACGCCAAAGCCTATATTTTTTCAGACGATATCGTGGGCTTTGACGCGCAGCAAACCGCGCAGAAACTACGAAGTAGTTGCCCTTCTCTCTTGCATACCATTGTTTGCGGTCAATCCTCACACGAGCAAATTCAGGAATTAGATACGCTTTACCACTGCGTGGAAGAAGATCCTGTTACTGATTCGGTCTTTGCTGATCAAGTGGCTTTTTTCCAGCTTTCCGGCGGAACAACTGGCACTCCCAAATTGATCCCTCGTACGCACAATGACTACGCTTATAGCGTACTTGGTAGCATTCAAATTTGTCAGTTTGGTCCACAAACGAGGTATTTGTGTGTTCTTCCCGTTGCGCATAACTTTCCACTCAGCTCGCCCGGCGCATTGGGCGTCTTTTACGCTGGCGGTTGTGTCGTGCTCGCTTCCGATACCACACCGCACACCGCTTTCCGTTTAATTGAGAAGCACCACATTACTGTTGCAGCACTAGTGCCGCCGTTAGCGCTACTGTGGATGAAATACGCCGAGTCCGCTACAGAAAACATCGCGAGCCTCACTCTGGTACAAGTCGGCGGAGCGAAGTTTAGTGAGGCCGCAGCAATGCGCTTACCGACGACTCTTCACTGTCAATTACAGCAAGTGTTTGGAATGGCTGAAGGGTTGGTTAATTACACACGACTTGATGACCCACTCAGCGTGATTGTTACTACTCAAGGACGCCCAATTTCAACTGATGATGAAGTGATGATAATCAACGATGAGGGTGAGCCCGCTGCGGTGGGTGAGGAAGGCTTGCTCATGACCAGAGGCCCTTATACGATTCGAGGTTATTACCAAGCTCCAGAACATAACCAACGCTCATTCACCGACCAAGGCTTCTATATCACAGGTGACAGAGTGCGTAGGACGGCTGAGGGCAATATTATCGTCACGGGACGAGAGAAAGATCAGATCAATCGTGGTGGTGAAAAAATCGCAGCCGAAGAGGTTGAAAACCTGCTACTTCAACATCAGGATGTTCATGATGTGGCTTTGGTTGCTATTGCTGATGAGTTTCTTGGTGAACGCAGTTGCGCCATTGTCGTTCCAGATAACGGTAAAACGCTCAAACCCATTACTCTCAAACGATTTTTACACGCTCAAGGATTAGCAGAATTTAAGATCCCTGATCACATCCATTTCGTCGATGAATTACCGAAAACCCCCGTGGGCAAAGTCAACAAAAAATGGTTAAGAACGCAATACTCTCACTAATCATGGCAATACAGGCGCTCAAATAACTTAAAGATGAAAAAGCCGATATCGTCGATATCGGCTTTTACTAGGCGATGCGTTCTCTTTCCCTATTCTAGTGGTCCAGTATACTCAAACTGGTTGCTCTTCAGTGGAACGCGTGTCCGTGACTTGATGTGACGACTGAGCAACAACACTAGGCTCCATCACATGCCACCACTCTCTTAAGGTTGAATATTTAATCATCTCTGAAAAGGCGCACTCTATGCCCATCTTGCGCCATGATTCAAATAAGGTAACCGCGCGGATAGAATCTAAGCCAAGAAAAGTGAGCTTCTCATCTACATCCACTTCATCTAAATCGAGATCCAATAGCTCAGCCACTTGCTGACGCATCTGTTCAAGGCTCAATAAACCGGTTTCTTGACTGTGGATCATTTGTGGTTTTAATGCCTCAAGCGAAGTCACGCAGCCAACACGCTCCGTGATGTATTTCAGCGTATGATGATGATCTTCCAAAGAGAAATCAGCCACAGCGTCACCGACCACAAAAGGCTGTATATCCAACATAAAAGCATCTAACGCCGTTGATAAGATACCTATATGTGCATAGACACCCACAATGATCAACTGGTCACGCTGTGTCTCTTTCATCCACTCCAGCAGCGGCGTTTTCTTAAACGCGCTATAACGCCATTTGGTGTATTGGATATCCCCGTCTTCAGGTGAAAGCTCAGACACAATCTCAGTATCTTTTGTCAGCCCTGTTCCCCAAAAATCAGTCAGCAGCGCTCTCTCTACTGGGTCTTGGTTAGGAGGTTGTGCTGTGTACACCACGGGGATATTTGCCTGACGAGCCAGTGATTTCAGCTCTGAAATATTCGCTAATAACTCAGGAACGGGTGCCTGAGAATGATCAAAAAAGTTGATAAAGTACTTTTGCATATCGTGAATGAGCAGTACCGCTCTATCCGCTTGGACATGCCAATGAACTTTGTTTTTCGGAAATGTTTCAGCCAACGGAATGGAGTAGCTGGCTATTTTGGGAATCGCCATAAATGTAATCCTTGTTAAAAGAGGCTTTTCTCGTTCGTGATGCCTTAAAGCCAATAACGACTTCAGAAATAAGAGGCTCGTATTCGTCGACAACCGCCACATAAATGGTAACGATTATCATTTCATTAATACTAAAGCAGTCTACGCATAAAAATCAATTGTTAATGAGATTAATTCTCAATTATGTGCGTAACATGTCGCTCTCGACTCACGGCAACGCAACAAGAGCCCACCGCAAAACGAATAGCTAATTCATCGTTTGCGCCGCAGGTTGGGAAGTGACCTCATCTGAGGAGACGTTAGGTTCTGAGCTTGTGTTAACGATAAGCGCTGGATCAAACAGAGTCGCTTGGCGTAATGAGCGAAATGCTATCACCATCAACGCACCAATTCCCGTTGCACCTAAACCAAAAGTGAGGATCGACATCGTTGGTGCTAGCACTTTACCCAACGCCCCTAAACCGAGTGCTCCAATCGAGTCTCCCGACACATCTTGCGCCGTCCATAGGCTACTTACGCGGCCTAGCAGGTGATCTGGAGTGTGTCCTTGTACGATCGAATATTGAATCAGAGAAGCGACCGAACCCAAATAACCATAGCCAACTAAGATGAGAGCAAACCACCAAAAATTATTCACAAGCCCCATAGCCACAATCGCTAAAAATGAACCTAACGTCGCGTAGATTAAGACCATTCCTGGCTTTTGCGACTGTTTCACCCAACCTGAAGTCAGTGCGCCACACATTGCCCCCAACGGAATGGCCGAATACATCACACCTGCGTTAGCGGCGGTACCCTGAAATGAGACTAAAGCTAACGCAGGGAACATCACTCTAATCGCGGTTGCTAATGTTTCGAGTGTGCCAAACAGCACCACACAGCCAACCACTTTGTTTGAAAATAGAAATTGAACACCTTCATACAGTGATTGAAATGGATTCTCCGGCGTATGATGTTGCGGCTTCATCGAAGGTAATCTAAACAGTGGGATCAGCGTACAGAGCGTTCCAACAGAAGCCGCAATATAGTTCCAACTGACATCACCGACAGTGATCAGTAAGCCGCCAATCGCTGGCGAAAGAACCATACCCAATCGAACCGTTAGCATGCTCAATGCGGCAGCTTCAGGTAATTTTTGTCGGCCAACGATGGTCGGTAAAGCAGCCATCAAGGCCGTCATACCCATAGCGCCAAAAAAACCATCCCACACAGAGAGTATATAGAGAGCCGCTAAGGAGGATTGCACGACTATACTATTGAATGCTAATGCCGCAAACCCAATGCCACAGGTCGCGCGCGCAAACAAAATCAATCGACGGCGATCGTACTTATCGGCCAGTACGCCTCCAAGCAACAGGCCAACAAACATCCCGATACCATCCAATGCCATGATAAGACCTACCTGCAAGGTCGAACCGGTCATTTGATGTATCTGAATCGGCACCGCGACCGTCATCATGCCAAGAGCAAGCACTGACATCATGCGGGCCATAAAGACCATTCGGAAATGTGGGTTGTCTTTTAGTAGGCTAAAATCTAAAAATATATTCTTTATATTCATACTATTATCTATTCAAACCAGAATGTAATGCTTTTAAAACATCGCGAAGATTAAGACGAAACTAGCCTTGATACGCACTGGTTTCGTCGATGGTGGTTTTTGTTATTTTTTCAGTGCAGCCTTCGACTCCAGCAGCGTATTTAAACATTCGCCAATCTGGCGTACATTTTCTGGGGCCAAGATATCTTCATGTGAACAATCAAACTGATGTTTAATCAACTGGCCGACAAAAGATTGCCAATGAGCATCAATATCATAACCATCTGGCACCGTGCGCTGCGCCACGAAAAGGTGGGCCGGACCTTGATAATCAGACGTTTGTGCCTGTGCAAGTAGACGTACCGCATCTTCATAGTTAGCGGTAATCTCATTGAACATCGCCAAACGTTGCTCATCTAATTCAATGTCGGTTAGCTCATTGATGGCCAGAAACTGCTCTTTTTCACGCTCAATTTCGTACTGCTCTTCTTCATCCATCGGGCCATCCCAGTTCTGACCTTCCGGTGGATAGGTATCCAGTAACCCTAAAAAGTGCACCTCTTCACCTTGTTGTTGAAGTTTCGCGGCCAATTTTTGTGCCACAATCCCGCCAAATGAATAGCCTAATAGATGATAAGGTCCAAATGGCTGTATCTCTCTTAAGACGGGTAATAAACGATCACACACTTCTTCCATCGTTTCACTGGTCGCCATCGCTCCGCCGGGCCGAGGTGATTGCAAACCATAAATGGGATAATGTCCTGTCAGATATTTAGGTAGCCCTGTGTATTGCCAAGCAAAGCCAGAAGCAGAGTTGACGCAAAAAAGTGCTGGGCCACTTCCGGCACGGATAGGTAGTACTTCGCCAAAACCAGCTAAGGTTGGGTCGTTAAAAGCATCGTCATCCAGTAACAAACTCGCCAGTTTCTCCACCGTAGGATTGACCATGATTTGACCCACTGTGACAGGTAGGTTTAGCGCTCTTCGAATATCTGCCGCTAGTTTCATCGCCAGCAGTGAATGCCCGCCGAACGTAAAGAAATCATCATCAGCAAACAATGTTTCGACAGCCAATACTTGAGCAAATAAGCTCACCAATTGTGTTTCAAGGCCCGGATGAGCCTTGCGCCCTACTCGTGCCGCGAGGTCATTTGGCCGCGGTAATGCTTTTTTATCTAGCTTGCCGTTGGCGCTAAGCGGATAGTGATCCAGTAACACGATAGCCGCCGGAACCATATGGGCTGGTAAATGTTCGGAAAGTTCAGCGCGTAGCTTCTCGCCATTCGTTACGCTCATATCATGCGCGATGACGTAACCGATAATTTGCCGTTCATCAGCGCCCAACATACCTGAATGAGTAGAGAGCGTCTGAGCACAGACCACCGCTTGTTTTACCGCAGGAAGTGCCTGTAATGCGCTTTCAATTTCACCCAGTTCCACACGCTGCCCGCGAATTTTTATCTGATCATCACTGCGTCCTAAATACTCAATCGAGCCACACGCTAACCAACGTACGACATCACCAGTGCGGTACATTCGCTCGCCACAAGTAAACGGATTGGCGATAAACCGATCCGCCGTTAATGCACTGCGATTAAAGTAACCGATGGCTAATTGCTCGCCAGCAAGATAGAGCTCGCCCGGCACACCGATTGGTACAGCTCTTAAAAAGCTATCGAGCACATAAACTTGGGTGTTCCATACCGGTAAACCAATCGGTGCACTACGGCCAACGCTTGCGTTTAATGCCTCGCCGTAAGCTGGATAATAAGTCACGTCAACCGCCGCTTCCGTCGGGCCGTACAAGTTATGCAACGGTGCATTAATTCTACGTGCGTACTGATGGCAGAGCTCTTTCGCAAGCGCTTCACCTGAGCAAAATACTTGCTTGAGGCTTGGTGCTACAGTGAAACCCATTAGGTGAGTTGCTTCAATTGAGGCCATGAAAGCTGCCAGCATTGAAGGTACAAAGTGCATCGTGGTCACATGATAATCGTCAATTATTTGCAATAACCATTCAGGGTCTTTATGCGCTTCAGCCGGAGCCATCACTAAGCTCGCCCCTTCCAGTAAGGGCCAGAAAAACTCCCACACGGAGACATCAAAACTGCAAGGCGTTTTTTGCAATACCACATCCTCAGAGCTCAAGGGATATTGGTGCTGCATCCACTTCAATCGGTTGACAATCGCTTGATGAGAAACCAACACCCCTTTGGGGTTACCCGTTGAACCTGAAGTGTAAAGCAAGTAAGCCGCATTTGAGGGGGTAAGCCCATCTGCGCGATTCTGCCGCTCTGCGCGCACGGGGGCTGGTAACTTATCCAACAACAATAGCGCCGCTAAACCTTCAAAACGTGAGGTGAATGAAGAGCAAGTGATGATCAGTGCAGGCTTAGCATCATTGATCATGTAGGCCAAGCGCTCATCTGGATAACCAACATCCAACGGTAAATAAGCCGCACCACATTCAATAATACTGTAGATCGCCAAGCTCAAGGTTGCGCTGCGTGGCAAGGCAACGGCAACAATATCCCCGGCCTTAACACCTTGCTGAAGCAGCAAATCGGCAATAGCGGCCACCTGCTCAGCCAGTGCTTGATAGGTAAAACGGTGCTCACTATCAATTAAAGCCAACTGATGTGGAGAACGTTGTTGCTGCGTGATCATCAAATCACGCAGTGTCGTGCGTTCAACGGCGGTTTTGGTCTGGTTGACGCGTTGCTGCAATTCAATTTCGCCACTTAACCGCAGATCCCATTCAGCGAAAGGCTTATCACTCGATACCATAAACTCATCCAGCATTTGCTCAAATCGTTGTACGATCTGTTTTGCTACGCCGACTCGGTCTCGATATTCAAACAGGATATGCAGTTGCTCTCCCGGTAAGACGAGAATGGTTAATGGATAATGGGTATAGCCACGGTTGTGGATAGCCATTAATTTCGCGCCACTAAAATCTTGCTGGTACCAACGGCTATGATCTGGATAGTTTTCGACCACCAGCAAGGTATCAAAGAGTGTTTTTCCACCCACCAGTTGCTGGATCTCACCCAAGCCAAGTTCATCGTGCTCCAGTAATTGGATTTGGATCGCTTGGTGCGCTTTTAATTGCTCACTCAAACTAAGGTGAGGTTGCAGTGTCACACGGACAGGCACCGTATTACTGAATAACCCTATCTGTTCATCAATACCGGCAATACGACTGAACCGACCAGAGATTGGCGTACCAAAAACCACCTCTTCGCGGCCCGTCATGCTGGCGAGAATACTCGCCCAAAGGCCTTGCATTAAGGTGCTCATGGTTAAGCCATGATGTCGTAAACACTGATTTAACTGATCCGTTTTATGCTTTGATAGCCATAACTGATGCTCGTTAACTTCCTCGCTAAGTGGAATATCATCAAAAGCCATACACGGCTGAACATCAGCTAATACTTTGCCCCAAAGCTCGGTCGCAACAGTTTTATCGCGCTGCGTTAGCTGGCTCACAACGTGAGCATAACCGACGGTTACCGGAGGTAAGTTCGAGACCCCTTGGGCGTATGCACTAAGAAAATCATTCAATAAAATCGGCGTTGACCAGCCATCGACCACCAGATGATGTGCTGAAAGGAGCAGTGTGCTTTGCTGATCACCATGAAAAATCAACTGGGCCTGCAATAAGCTGTGGGTAGGATCGTTAAGGTCAAACTGGCGGCTTAGCTCTTGCTTCTCTAGCTGATCAATCAACGCGCTTTGCTCATCACCACTCATATTTGTTATGTCATAACGTGTCAGTGGCCAGCTTGGGTTAACCTGCGTCATCACCTGTACGATGCGCCCCAATATCGAACTATCAAATCGAGCGAGCAACTGCGGATGACGCCTAATCACCGCATTAAGCGCTTCGCTCACGCGATGTTCAGACAGTTGACCTTGGAAAGTAAGACGCGTGGTGGAGTTATAACTGCTATTTTTATCCCCTAATTGAGATTGGAACAGTAATCCTTCTTGTAAAGGCAATGCTGGCAGTACATCCGCTAACTTGCCATAGTGGTGTTGCAATAGGCTCGCTTGTCGCAGTGTGATTCCCGGCTCGGTATAGTCGGCAGGTACAGAGAGGTCCAACTCAGCACTATCGCCAACTTGTAGCGCTTGCTGTATTTTGAGCAGCTCACTTTCAATCTGTTGGCTCAACGACACCATTTCCTGTTGGCTGAACAGATGAGCATTCCAAGACCAGTTGAGCACCAATCGCGGCGTTACCGATTCTTCGACGAAAATATTTAGCTCTAAGGGATGCTGCAATGCCCGTTCACTGTTTAAGGTGACAGCAAATGTATCGGCAAACTGCCCACTATATTGCTGTGGTGACCACTGACCATCGCTGCTTTGGAAACGACCAAGGTAATTAAACAGCAGTGACGGTTGGCGTGTATTCGCCAGCGTGCGTAACTCGTCTCGATACGGATTATCAAGATAGCGCAGCACCATATAACCTAGCCCTTTATCTTTCACACTGCGCTTACTTTGCTTCACTTCACGTAACCGTTCGCGGTAATCACCCTGCTTTGGCACGTTAATGATCAACGGATATTCGGTGGTAAACCACCCTAGAGTTTGGTTGAGATCGATCTCCTCTTTACACTCTTCACGGCCATGAGATTCGACGTTCACTTTAATCTCTTCACACCCATAAAGTCTTGCGATCGCCCCCGTGACCGCGGCTAATAGCATCTCTTCAATATCGAGATTCGTCTGGTGTGTGGGTAATTCCAATAACGGCTGCGTAACGGCATGAGAGAGTGGCGTACGCCAATGCGTCATGCGTATTTTATCGACAGTATCCTTGATGGGAGCAACAGCACGCTGTGCCTGCGCTCGCCAAAATGGCATTTGCGCAGCAGCGACCGCTAAATGTTGATACAGCGCTTTTGACCAACAATGGATACCGGTAACCTCCTCAGAAATCACCGCTACTTCACCTGTGACTTGTGCTTGAGTTAATGCCTGCAACTGCGGAAGCAATATTCGCCAAGAGACACCATCGATAAGGAAATGGTGAGCAAGGATCATGAGACTTTTACGCCCACTGCGCTCCGTTATCATCATCAAGCGTAATAGCTGACCCGATGATATTGACATCGACTGACTGCGCTGGCTAAACAGACTGTCCAACACGGGGCCATCTAGCCTCTCAACCGAAACCGATTCAACCCAGTTTTTTACATCAAGATTTTGCAGCGCCTCAATATGGTATTGCTGCTCTTTTTGGACCAAGCGACACACGGAATGGTTGGCGACCAGTTGCACTAAACTGGCTTGCAAGTGCGCTAATTGGGTTTCGCTTTCCACCTCAACAAGCACACTTTGCACATAACTGGTTGTATTAGAAAATGTCTCCTCAAACCATTGCCACATAGGCAGAGGCCGAATAATGCCTTCTTGTTTCTCGCGCTGTTGTTGCTGTAGTGGCACCATTTGGCCCGCCATCATACCCAGTTGACGGGCTGCAAAAATAGCTTTGGGTCGTAGATCATAGCCCGCCGTTCGCAATCGCGTCCCAAGGCTCATTGCCGAAATACTGTCCCCGCCTAGGTTAAAGAAGTCATCTGACATTCCTACGTCACTGACACCGAGTAGCTCGGTGATCGCATCACATAACAGCTGCTCTGGTTGGGTTATTGGGGCCACGCGTTCGCTACGCGTGCCTGCCGAGTACTTAGGGAGCGCTTTTCTATCGATTTTCCCATTCACATTCAAAGAGAAAGCATCCAAGATCATCACATTGGTTGGCTGCATATAGTCAGGCAGCGCCTGTGCGATAAGACTTTGCAGTCTTTGCTCTGTGAACGCGGGTTGAACTGACTCACCCTGAGTCCCTTTCTCTAAAGTACAGTAAGCCAATAAACGATGAGTATCGCCAACAGGCTCTGCTACGACTACCGTCGTATTAACACCATCAATCGCATTAATAGCACTTTCTACATCGCCCAATTCAATACGAAAACCGCGAATTTTGATTTGGTGATCACACCGGCCAACAAAATCCAGTAACCCATTGTCTCGCCACTTCACCAAATCACCAGTGCGGTACATTATCTTGCCATACGCAAAGGGGTTCGCCACAAAACGTTCTGCTGTCATACTTGGCTGGTTGAGGTAGCCCTTTGCTAACCCCGCACCCGATAAATAAAGCTCACCCACCTCACCAATAGCGACAGGCTCTAAATTTTCATCAAGCACGTAAACACAAGCACCGGCAATCGGTCGACCAATGACAGGCGATGCATCTGCATCAAGCGAAGCGCTGATCGCATCAACCGTAAATTCTGTTGGTCCATAAAAGTTTTCCACCAGCAGTTCGGGAAACTCACTCACACGGAACCAAAGCTTTTGTGGTATGGCTTCACTACCAATCAAAACTAACGTCGGCACGTGATCGCTCGTCATTAATCCACTATCGAGCATTTGATCAAACAGTAAAGGTGGTAAATCAAGAGCATCGATATTATCTTCAGCAACACACTGAACCAGTTCGTAGGCGTCTTTCCGTTGTTCATCGTCATACAAATACATAGTATGCCCAGACAACATCCAGAGTACTTGCTCCCAAGAAGCATCGAAGGAGAATGACGTCGTATGCGCTGCACGAACAGTAATAGCTTGTTCTGGTAACTGACGACGTGTCACCAGTTTTCTGATAGCCGCAGAAAAAATCGAACCTTGATGAGAGCGCAGTAAATTCAACAGCGCTCCATGTGTGTTCATGACCCCTTTCGGGTGACCAGTCGAACCTGAAGTAAAGATGATATAAGCCACGTCGCTGTGACTGATCGTCGGTTTGGGTTGTGGCGCTGTGTGAATGCGAGCCAATTCAGGAAGAGCAATAAACCTAGGGACGTAGCTTATCGATGAATAAGCCATGTTTTGCTCATCCTCCTCCACAACTAAGCACCAAGGACGTGCTTGTTCAACAATCGATTCAATACGTTCTATGGGATAATCAAGATCGATAGGCAGGTAAATCGCACCCGCTCGCAAAATCGCTAGCATAGTCACGACGCTTTCAGGCCCACGTCGTAACGCGACACCGGCAATATCGCCTTGGCGCAAGCCTGCGGTAATCAGTTGATCCGCTCGAGTTTCAATAAGGTGATTGAAGGCATCAAATGTCCAACGCTGCTGTTTAAACACCAAGGCATCTTCGTTTGGCTTGCTCTCAACAGTCTGCTGCCATACATCCAGCACAGTTTGCTCTGTTTCATGTTCATGTTGTGGCCCCACCGACCACAAAGCAATCTGCTGCTTCTCGCTCGGCGGGATTAACTCTACCAAATCAAGTGGCTGTGTTGGATGGTTGGCAATCTGCTCTACCATCGCAACGAAACGAGCGGCATGAAGTTCTAATGACTCTTGGCTATATTTGGTGCTGTTGGCCGTGATATTAATACTCAGTGTCTGACCATCGAGCACTGGCGAAAATTCAATCTCATCAATCGGACCTGCCGAGAGGATATGTGTCTCAGTATCTACGCCAGATAAACTCAGTGCAGCTTCAAAGGGTTTAAAGTTGAGTATAGGGCCATAGAGCGGCTGGCCTACTAATCCCAAATCACGTTGGATCTGCTCAGCGTCATACATCTGGTGGCGACGAACTTGGCGGATGGTTTTATTCATCTCTCGCGCCACATCAATAATGCTCATTTGTGGATGAAGTGACAGCGCCACCGGCAGTACATTCACTACCGCACCAGCGGCACAAGTGGCGGCATTGCCCATTCGGCGCATAAAGGGGACACCGACACACACTTGCTCTTGCCCAGAATGTAAATGGAGATAAGCAAATACCATCGCCATCGCAAGCTCGGCGGGTAACAACTGTGGACTATAGCGAGTTAACCACTCTCCACCGATTAATGGCACGGTGTGAGTGATGGTGCTCGATGATGTATTGGCTGCGCTACCTGTGGTGAGCGAAATAACATTGGGTAAATGAGCCGCTTGCGTTTGCCAAAAGTCGTACGCCTTCTGGCGCGCTGCTGAGTCTAAAAATTGCTGATATTCCTGAATTACATTACTAAAAGCGCTGAACTCTTGAGGTTTCGCAGCGCCAATCCGCCAATGGTTATAAAGTTGGCAGATGTATTGACTGATGGCATTCACACTGAACCCATCCACATCAATATGATGGTAACGTTGATACCAAAACCATTGCGGTGCATTGCTTGAACCAACATCAATTAAACAGTGTCGGAAACGTCTCTTTCTTGATGAAATGTCCAACCGCTGCGCAAGATCGTGCTTCATCCACTCCCGAGCCGACTCTTCTGGCAAGGCGGCTTGTGAAAAGTCGAGGATTTCAAGCCACTGCCCTTCTTCATCCGCTGGATAAAACTGCTGCCTCACGCTGCCATCGCTCTCTAAATAATGGCAGTGAAGGGAATCAACGCCTTGCAAGCCGATGGCTACCGCGTTTGAAAATAACTCAATATCGATTTGACCTTGAATCACCACGTAGTGGGCAACATTAAATTGCTCTGGATTGGGCATCATCTGCTCGGCAAACCAAATACCTTGCTGTGTACCGATAAGAGGCCACTGATCCTCTTGCACTGATGAGTTGTACATCTCTTTATTCCTAACAAAAGTCATTGCCTATGTCCCTTTTTGTTACCCCGCTTAACAAGCATGAATGAACAGCGCCGCTATTGCAGGAGTCAAAACTCGTTTGGTTTAAGCTCGAATATCTAACCACTGAGCTTCGATGTAGTTGCAACACTCTTGTTTTGACCTCGGTCCAAGGATGGCTTGCCAACCAGCGGGAATGGCTTTGAATTCTGGCCATAAACTGTATTGATTATGCGAATTGATCAGCACTAAAAATTGATGCTTAGATTCATCAAAAGGGTTGGTGTATTTTTCTGACATATTTCTCTCTACCGCTGAAAGTTAAAGATAAGGTTCTAAAACATATGACAAGCCATCGATGATCCCGCCGCGCCAACAGAGTCGGTCATGACCGCCGTCAAACAGACGAAATTGAATCCGATGCTGTTGTGAAGCCAACTGTTGGTATAGATCTCGACTTAAATCGATCATGATGTCTTCACCGCTACCCACTTCGAGGAAAAGCGCAAGACGTGAATTGGCACCTAAACCTTGATGTACCTCTTGGCTCATTTTGCTTAATCGCGAGTCGCTTTTCGGTGGACAATATTCACTGGGGGGTTTAACGATCGAGAAATCGGGCCACCAAAATGAACCCGATTGACAAACCACAGAACCGAATCGCTGCGGCCAGTGTAATGCTGCGTACATTGCCGCTAAGCCTCCTAAACTCTGGCCTACGATCACCGTTTGGTCTGCATCGCGGGTTACTCTGACGCGCTCGTTAATCGAGGGGAGTAACTCCTCCATCACGGCTTGCCAAAACAGCGGATTACAGCTGAGATCATCACTGCGTTGTTGAGCGCTAATTTCATCAATCAACACATAGAGCGCCGCTGGAAGCTTTCCACTGTGGGTCGCCTGTGAAAGAGCCTCATAAACCGGCATCGATTGAGACCAAAAACGGCCATCCAGCATCAACACCAAAGGTAACGGCTCAGTGGTGGGTCTTTGCGCGGTCGAATAAAGCCAAATCTCACGCGATGTACCGAGCAAAGTGCTGCTCCAAGTAAAGGTCGAATCAGCACTTTTGAAGCACTGACCTTGCGCTGAATCGAAACCGAGCCACTCTGTTTGCGTAAGCGCTTTAGGCATATGACAAGGTGTTTTCGCGCGCCCCCACTCGCATTTTGACAAATCATTTTGAGCCAGTGGATCAGCGCAACTCAGTGGAAAAATGGAGCGTAGCCATTGCCGATGTTGGTGGCGCATTGCATCGTATGAACCTTGGTAACTCGGCTGCACTAACGCTTCTGGGACAGGAATAAAAGAATACCCTCCTCGCCAACTCAGTTTGACGCTATCGATATAAAACCACACATCGGTATTATCGATATGAGTAAACTTCGCCATCGAAAAACTGTGATGATCGGTGACACCATTAATATCAACGTAGATCGCTTGATTTGCGGCCACACTCGGCTTCGGCTCACGCCATAAAAAAAGAACCTTTGCATATTCGCCATTTATTTCAATCACATAAGGCATGCCGATCGATTGCACATGTGCCCACCAAGGCTCGTCACCAATAGAGCCGCCCTCTTGAATAAAACGGGCCAACACCCCATTGAGCTCAGCCCTCTCTTGTGAGCTCTCCTGATTAACAACCATTACTAAAACCACCCCATATCAAGCCTAGTATTTTTGAAACATAGAAACTAAGTAGCATAAAACCGCATTGATGATATTGCAAATAATAACAATTATCATTAACATTACAACTAGCAACAGTTGATTCAATAATGGTTGCAGCAACATCATTTTTTCTATTAAGGAACTTTTAGGTCATGAAGCCCATGGATATGAATAACGGTAAGGCAGTCAGAAATATCAATAAGACTCAACTCGCCACACTGATTGGCATCCTCTGCGTGAGTACTAGCGCAAATGTTGTCGCGGAACAGCTCGAAAAAAAAGAGCCACAGAAAAAGCAAGATACTGTGGTTGTGGTAGGTGAGAAATTGGGAGGAACACTGGCCGAAAATACCAGTTCGCTCACCCTATTCACCGATGAAGTGGATGATGGTGAAAGCCGAGATTACTACGATCTGCTCGACCGCGTACCAAACGTACTCAATGCACCTTCGGGCATTCCACACATTCGTGGGGTCGATGGACGTGGCCCTGGCGAAGGTTTTCTAACCTTCATGACAGGCGCAACACCTCGCGTCAATACCACGGTAGACGGCGTGTCTGAATCTTGGTCTGGAGAAGCGTTTGGTAAAGCTGGACTGTGGGATACAGAACAAGTGGAAGTCTATAAAGGGCCGCAATCCACCAACCAAGGCCGAAATAGTATTGCCGGTGCGGTTGTGATCAAAACTAAGGATCCAACGTTCCACCGTGAGGGTAAAGTTCGCGCTGGTTATGAAAATGAAGACAGTAAATATCATCTCGCAGGGGTCGTGTCGGCACCTCTGGTTGAAGATACTTTAGCGTTTCGTCTTGCCGCCGAAGGTACCAAAGGCAATACCCCTATCGATTACTCTCTGCCTAACGGCGATCAGTACCCTTGGGATCCTTCCGAGCTCGAATCCTATAATGTCCGTGGTAAATTATTGTGGAAACCCCAAGGAAATGACAAGCTAACAGCCAAGCTAACGGTTGGTAGCCGTAATGAAGAGGGGCAATATACCAACTTCGTTACCAAGCCGGGCACACTTGAACTGCATAGCAAAAGTGGCACGCGTCGCCAAGAAACCAAAAGCTGGAATATCAACCTAGACGTCAATTATGTGATTAATGATGAACTGACAACGGATATTTTAGTCGCCCATCGTAACTACACCACCAAGTTCAAAGCTTATCCTGATACTAATTGGTATGGTGATGTGGATGAAGATAACTACACCGCAGAAGCAAAGCTTACATATCAATCACTTGATGAAAAGTACAATGCGATTCTAGGCCTAGCCAGCTTCTTCAAAGATCAATACACCGAAACAGATTCATTAAAACGTAAAGATGAAGTTTTAACCAACTCAATCTACTTTGACTCAAGAATTCGTTTGGATAATCGCTGGCAGCTATTATTAGGTGCACGTTATGAAAGAGATGAACTGAAGCGAGATTTCGATCACGCTACCCTACCACTCGATTTTAAAGCCGATGAAGATGACGGCATCCTATTGCCTAAAATTGGTCTATTACTTGATGTCTCAGATCACTCCACCCTCGGTCTTACGGCCCGTAAAGGCTACAATGCCGGTGGATTAGGCTATAACGAGTACAAAGAAGAAGTTTTTGTTTTTGAACAAGAAAAAGTCTGGAGCTACGAGCTAAGTTCTCGTTCAAGCTTCCTGGATGACAAGCTGGATCTTACTGCTAACCTGTTCTACAACGACTACAAAAATTATCAAACTTCGGTCTCTGGTGACAGCGGAAAACGCTTCGATACCTATATCACCAATATACCGAAAGGGAAAACTTACGGTACGGAAGTTGAAGCCTCTTACTGGTTTGATTCTGGGCTCGACCTGTTTGCGTTTGTCGGTCTTCTTAAAACGGACATCAGCGAAGGACCAACCGGTACCTCTACCAATCTCTCAGGCAATGAGTTCAGTTACGCTCCTAAACTGTCTGCAGGTGCGGGCTTTACGCAACACTTAGATTCTGGTCTATTTTTTGGTGCTCGTGTTAACCACGTTTCTGATTACTATACCGATTTAGCCAACACAGAGAGTAAAACGGCTGGCGATTACACTGTGTTGAATCTGAATGCAGGTTATACTCTCAACGATTTGACTATTCGCGCTTACGTGAAAAACGTCACTGATGAAGAGTACGTGATTCGCCAGAAAAGTGATCTCTACGAAGTCGGCGGTCCACGCACCTTTGGCATAGTCGCTGATTACCAGTTCTAGTTAGTCACTCTGACTCACTCTCCTAGACATCAACACTTTGTTTTTGACTGGGGGAGTGATTTTTCACTCAATCTGAGATAAACGTCACCACGCAGGCGACGCATCGAACAAGTTCACTCACTCGATAGGTAACATAGGCATGCTCATCATTCCAAACTGGCCATCTTTCATCCAATACCACCAGCTTGAAGTGAAGTATCTGCCTGAATACAAAAATAAACTTGAAGAGCAAGGGATCTCCCTGCCCTCTTCTTTAAACCAAGCCGTGCTAAAACGCCATTGTGAATTTTTAGCTGGCAGGATGTGTGCAAAACACTGCCTAACCAAACTGGATCAATCACAGTCGCTAACGTTAGAGATTGGCAAGGGGAACCAAGCGGTTTGGCCGCAAAATATCGTAGGCTCAATATCCCATTGCCATGGCTACGCTATCGCAGCCGCCACTCACCAGACTCAAGCGTGTGCCGCTCTTGGTATTGATATTGAACAACTCATACGAGATGAATGGCTCAGTGATATTCGCCAGCAAGTAATGACACCCGCAGAGCACATTTTTGCTCATCACTTTGCCCAATTAGCGAGCTTTATTACGCTGATTTTTTCCGCGAAAGAATCGATTTATAAAGCCATTTATCCATGGGTTGAACAGGTTCTTGATTTTCACGTGGTAGAACTGATCCATGTTGACAAACACGCCAAACGACTCATTTTTCAGATTCACACTGATCTTCATCCTTTTTTAAATCCATCATACACAATCAGCGTTGGTTACCACTGGCCTGACAGTGAGTATGTACTGACTTGGTGTTATTTAAGTCAAGCCCATTTTTCGACACATAAAAAATAGCCGGCTGACACTGCTTTATAACGCCCCATATCAACCTAATACTGGCGTAGCAGCGTATAAAATTCCGTCAAAGGTATAAAACCTTATCTTTCCTTGGTTGTTATTCGCTTGGCAAAGCACGATAATCACCAGATCGGAACTTAAGACTTATATAACTATGACCGAATATTTTTTGTTATTAATCGGCACTGTACTGGTCAATAACTTTGTACTGGTAAAGTTTCTAGGGCTATGTCCTTTCATGGGCGTATCAAAAAAACTAGAAACCGCAATAGGGATGGGGTTAGCGACGACTTTCGTGCTAACTCTAGCGTCAGTGTGTGCGTATTTAGTAGAAAGCTATGTTCTTAAACCATTAGGTATTGAGTACTTACGCACCATGAGCTTTATTTTAGTGATCGCCGTGGTGGTGCAGTTCACCGAAATGGTGGTACACAAAACCAGCCCAACGTTATATCGCCTGCTCGGGATTTTCCTTCCTCTTATCACCACCAACTGTGCGGTACTTGGGGTTGCGCTTCTCAACATCAACGAAAATCATAACTTCATTCAATCCATTATTTATGGTTTTGGTGCCGCGGTTGGATTCTCATTGGTATTGATTCTGTTTGCTTCCATGCGCGAACGCATCGGCGTAGCCGACGTACCAACGCCCTTCAAAGGCGCATCAATTGCTATGATAACCGCAGGTCTTATGTCACTCGCCTTCATGGGTTTTACAGGATTGGTGAAGTTGTAATATGAGCACAATACTCATCGCTATTCTTGCACTTGTCGCATTGGCCGCTGTGTTTGGCGCTATCTTAGGTTTTGCCTCTATCCGCTTTAAAGTAGAAGCCGATCCTATCGTCGATCAGATTGATGCGATTTTACCGCAGACACAATGCGGTCAATGTGGCTATCCGGGCTGTCGCCCTTATGCACAAGCCATTGCCAATGGCGATAAAATCAATAAATGCCCGCCCGGCGGCCAAGCAACCATTGAAAAATTGGCTGACTTAATGGGCGTTGAAGCCGAAGAGTCTGCACATGATCTTGATAATAAGGTCAAAACCGTTGCCTTCATTCATGAAGATATGTGCATCGGTTGTACAAAATGCATTCAAGCTTGTCCCGTAGATGCCATTGTTGGTGGAACTAAGGCTCTGCATACCGTGATCAAGTCAGAATGTACTGGCTGTGATCTGTGTGTTGCTCCCTGCCCAACGGACTGTATTGAAATGATCCCGGTAGAAACTACGACCGATACTTGGAAGTGGCAAATGAACGCGATTCCTGTTGTTGATGTTACCGACTCTGCCCCACGTGCGCAGAAAAGCGTGAATTAAGGATTGGCATGTTGTCATTAATAGAACAAATCAAAGTTGGCACTCTCTGGAACTTCCCAGGAGGCATTCACCCGCCAGAAAATAAACAGCAATCAAATCAAACGGCACTGACTCATGCCGGTATACCGCAAGAAATTGTCTTGCCACTCAAACAGCATATTGGCCGAGCCGGTGATTTACTGGTCAGCGTTGGCGATAAAGTACTCAAAGGCCAACCACTGACACAATACACCTCAACCTTCATGTTGCCTGTACACGCTTCAACCTCTGGCATCATTACCGCCATTGAACCGCGCACCACGGCGCACCCTTCTGGGTTAAGTGAAATGTGTATTGTCATCACGCCTGATCAACAAGATGAGTGGGCAGTGCGCGCACCACTGGCTGATTATCGACAACACTCCCCAGAGCAATTGATTGAAATCATTCGTCAAGCTGGCATCTCTGGGTTGGGCGGCGCCGGTTTTCCTACTGCAAAAAAAATGCAATCAGGCCTCGCTCGCACTGATATTTTGATCATCAATGCCGCCGAATGTGAACCTTACATCACGGCCGATGATGTACTCATGCAGCACCATGCCGCAGAGATCATCGATGGGATCAGTATTGTAGAGCACATTCTTAGGCCCAAATTAACCATCATCGGTATTGAAGATAACAAACCAGAAGCAATTCAAGCGTTAGAAGCCGCCGCAATACATAAAGACATCGTGATCCGCGTGATCCCAACCAAATACCCTTCAGGTGGTGAAAAGCAGTTAATTAAATTGCTGACCAACCAAGAAGTGCCTGCGGGTAAAATTCCAGCCGATATTGGCTTGATGGTACAAAATGTTGGCTCTATCTACGCGATTAAACGCGCCGTCATGGATGGCGAACCCCTGATTAACCGCGTAGTCACCTTAACGGGCAATACGTTTAAACAGCCCCGGAATGTCTGGGTTTTATTAGGCACACCCGTACAATATTTACTCGAACAATTTGGCTATAAGGCAGATAAAAAATTACCGCGTCTTATCATGGGCGGCCCGATGATGGGGTTCACCCTGCCTCATTCACAAGTTCCGATCACCAAAACCACCAACTGCATTCTGGCACCCACTCGTAAAGAGATTGCCTCTTCACAAAATGAAATGGCCTGCATTCGCTGTGGTCAGTGCGCGGAAGCCTGCCCGGCCTCCTTATTACCTCAGCAACTGTTCTGGCACGCGAAAGCGGAAGAATATGATAAGTGTGAAGAACTGAACCTCAAAGATTGCATTGAGTGCGGGGCTTGTGCTTATGTTTGCCCCAGTGAAATTCCATTGGTGCAATACTATCGTCAAGCCAAGGCCGAGATAAAAACTCGCCAACAAGAATCAGAAGCCGCTGAACGCGCCAGAGTGCGTTTCGAAGAGAAAAAAGCACGTTTAGAACGCGATAAAGCCGATCGCGAGAATCGTTTCAAAAAAGCAGCCGATGAACGTCGTCAAGAGATGACACAAACAGGCGGCGACGATGCGATTGCGGCGGCCATTGCTCGCGTTCAAGCGCAAAAAGCACAAACAGAAAACAACCCAAGCACCGTAAAACCCGCCGTTGCTGCGGCTATTGCTCGCGCTAAAGCCAAGCAAGCCGAAGCACTGCAAGCAGGTCAAGTCGAGCCAGATAACGCTGAAATGGTTAAATTGCGCGAAGAGCGCAAACGTCAAGCTCGCGAGAAAAAAGCGCAGCAAACCAGTGCTGATGCACCACCAGCAGAAACTGGTGATAATAAAAAAGCAGCAGTCGCTGCTGCCATTGCTCGCGCAAAAGCACGCAAAGCCGAGCAGCAAACGGCGCCGAGTGAACCTCAGCCAACGCTTGAACCTGTACCTGCTCAACCTGAGGATGCAAAAAAAGCGGCAGTCGCTGCCGCCATTGCTCGCGCCAAAGCACGCAAGGCAGAGCAGCAAACGGCGCCGAGTGATCCCCAACCAACGCTTGAAGCTGCACCAACTCAACCTGAGGATGCCAAAAAAGCGGCAGTCGCTGCCGCCATTGCTCGCGCCAAAGCACGCAAGGCAGAGCAGCAAACGGCGCCGAGTGAACCTCAGCCAACGCTTGAACCTGTACCTGCTCAACCTGAGGATGCAAAAAAAGCGGCAGTCGCTGCCGCCATTGCTCGCGCCAAAGCACGCAAGGCCGAGCAGCAAACGGCACAAGCGAAAAACAATCATAATTCTGAGGAGAATAATTAGTGGCCTTTTTTATTGCCAGCTCCCCCCATGCACACAGCAAACGCAGCACATCAGAACTGATGAAGTGGGTCGCCTTGTGCGCCTTACCGGGGCTTATCGCGCAAAGCTACTTCTTTGGTTGGGGTACTCTCATTCAACTGATGCTCGCTATCATCATCGCTTTAGCTTTTGAATCTGCCGTTATGCTACTGCGTAAGCGCTCACCACTGTTGGCAATCAAAGATTACAGCGCCGTGGTCACCGCTTGGCTTCTGGCCATTGCCATTCCTCCGATGTCCCCTTGGTGGGTTATCTTTATTGGCCTTATTTTTGCCATCATTATTGCAAAACACTTATACGGCGGACTAGGACAAAACCCATTCAACCCCGCCATGATTGCTTATGTGGTTTTGCTTATCTCTTTCCCTGTGCAGATGACCAGTTGGATTGCTCCAACGGAATTAGCCCCTGATCCAATCTCGTTTAGTGATGCATTTTCACTTATTTTCAGTGGCTTCAACGTAGAAGGTTTATCACTACAACAAATCCGAACGGGTATCGATGGTGTCACTATGGCCACCCCGCTGGACGCCGTAAAAACCGGATTACATAACGGTGAGACTCTGCATGAAGCGATGAGCCAGCCTCAATTTAGTGGGTTAGCTGGGCTTGGCTGGGAATGGGTTAACCTTGCCTATTTAGCTGGCGGCTTATTATTGATCAAACTACGTGTGATCAACTGGCATATCCCGATTGCGGTGCTGTGTGGTTTAGTAATGGCAAGTGCTTTCACTGCGCTTATTGAACCGGGAGCAACCGCCTCACCCTTGTTTCATTTGCTCTCGGGCGCGACTATGCTCGGCGCTTTTTTCATCGCAACCGATCCAGTCACCGCTTCCACAACCGTCAAAGGTCGCTTAATTTACGGCGCATTTATTGGCATGATGATTTTCATTATCCGCAGCTGGGGAGGCTTCCCTGACGGGGTAGCCTTCGCTGTATTACTTGCCAACATGTGTGTCCCACTGATTGATTACTACACTAAACCTCGAACCTACGGGCATTAAGGAGCGCTATGTTAACCGCCATTCGCAATAACGGTTTGATTCTCGCTATCTTTGCCTGTGCTTCAACAGGTGTGGTAGCGTTAACCCAATACCTAACAAAAGATCAAATAACCAAGCAAGAGCAGATTCAACTGCAATCGATTTTAAACCAAGTGATCCCACACAGTTTGCACGACAACGAACTGTACAAATCCTGTACACTGGTGACTGATCCTGCACTTGGTACAGACCAACCTATGCACGCTTATATTGCCACACAAAACGGTGAACCGAGTGGACTGGCTATTGAAGCCATCGCACCTGATGGCTATAACGGCGCGATCAAGGTAATTATTGGCATCAAGCACGATGGTACCATCACAGGGACTCGCGTTCTGTCTCATCAAGAAACACCGGGGTTAGGTGACAAAATAGATTTACGCGTCACTGATTGGATATTGAGCTTTACTGGCAAGCAAGTCACTGAGCAAAATATCGAGACTTGGAAAGTGCGCAAAGATGGGGGACAATTTGATCAGTTTACTGGAGCGACGATTACGCCGCGAGCCGTCGTCAAAGCGGTGAAAAATACCGCTCAGTTTGTGAATCAACATCGAGAAGCACTATTAGCACAACCTTTTGACTGTAAAGGAGCCAGCAATGAGTGATCATAAGACACTGATTAAAAACGGGATGTGGAGCAACAACCCTGCGCTCGTTCAACAACTTGGACTGTGCCCTTTACTAGCGGTTTCTTCCACTGTCACGAATGCGCTAGGTTTAGGCGTTGCGACATTGCTGGTTCTCGTCTGTTCAAATGTCACCATCTCATTAGTACGAGATTATGTCCCCAAAGAAGTTCGTATTCCTGTGTTTGTGATGATCATCGCCGCACTAGTAACTTGCGTACAACTGTTAATGAATGCCTACGCTTACGGCCTGTACCTATCGCTAGGGATCTTCATTCCTCTGATTGTGACCAACTGTATCATCATCGGTCGCGCCGAAGCATTTGCCTCAAAAAATGCAGTGTTGCCTTCAGCACAAGATGGATTTTGGATGGGCATCGGAATGACCACTATTCTGGTCATTTTGGGCGCACTGCGTGAAGTAATTGGCAATGGCACACTGTTTGATGGTGCTGATTTATTACTGGGTCATTGGGCAACCATTTTACGCATTGAGGTCTTCCATTTTGACAACAGCTTCTTGCTTGCGCTCTTGCCGCCTGGAGCGTTTATTGGTGTTGGCTTTTTGATTGCAGCTAAAAATATCATCGATAAAAATCTGGCTGCTCGCCAACCTAAAGAACAAAAGCCCGTAATAGAACGAGCACGCGTCACTAACGCTTAGCGAAATCATAAGGAAGTTTTCCAAACGATGAATAATGTCAAACGAGTCGAGATCCTCGAACGTTTACGGGCCAATAACCCGAAGCCAGAAACCGAGCTTAAATGGAGCACACCGTTTGAGTTACTGATCTCAGTACTGCTTTCCGCTCAAGCGACTGACGTCAGCGTTAATAAGGCCACTGACAAACTTTACCCTATTGCTAATACGCCACAAGCCATCTTTGAGCTTGGCGTTGATGGGTTAAAGCAATACATCAAAACCATTGGTTTATTCAATTCCAAAGCAGAAAACGTTATCAAAACTTGCCGTATCTTATTGGATCAATACGCAGGAGAAGTGCCAGAGAGCCGTGAAGCATTAGAATCGCTGCCCGGCGTTGGTAGAAAAACAGCCAATGTGGTATTGAACACCGCTTTCGGGTGGCCAACCATCGCCGTTGACACGCATATTTTCCGTGTTTCAAATAGAACCAAGTTTGCGGTGGGTAAAAACGTTGATGAAGTGGAACAAAAACTACTCAAAGTCGTCCCTAAAGAATTCAAAGTTGATGTTCATCACTGGTTAATCTTACATGGTCGCTACACCTGTGTCGCAAGAAAGCCGCGTTGTGGCAGTTGTATCATTGAAGATCTTTGCGAATTCTCTGATAAAACTGACCTATAAAATTTAACCAGATCCCCAAAAGACTCAACTCTGCAAGTAGGCAGTTAAGTAAACAAATTCCTTTGAACATAGATAAACTCTGTGATTGGAGTGGGTGAACGTAAGCCAACATCATCGCCACAGTGGTCGGGTGGAGATAGATATTTCATCAGAAAGTTAGGAGCTCAACATGTCAAATAGTCGTATTTTGCACACCATGCTACGCGTAGGCGATTTAGAAAAATCGATCGCGTTTTACACCAAGGTCATGGGTATGCAACTGCTTCGTACTAATGAAAATACAGAATACAAATACACATTGGCATTTCTGGGTTATGGCGATGAATCTCAGGGGGCGGTGATCGAACTGACCTATAACTGGGGCACCACAAGCTATGACCTAGGTAATGCTTTTGGCCACATCGCCATTGGTGTTGAAGATGTGTATACCACCTGTGACGCGATTAAAGCGGCTGGAGGTAATGTGACCCGTGAAGCTGGCCCAGTAAAAGGTGGCACCACGCATATCGCTTTTGTGAAAGATCCTGATGGTTACATGATTGAACTTATCCAAAACAAACAAGCATCAGCAGGTTTAGAAGGATAAGCCTCTTTGCAGCATCAGCTAGTTATATAAACTAGATGCGTAAGGTTTCCCGGATAACATCACAAAAAGCAGCCTTTGAAATGGGCTGCTTTTTTACTCTAACGTTATTAGATAATTGTTCGACCCAGTGAAATAACCACGCGACGGTTTTTATCTTTGCCAATGGGTGATGCGTTGTCGGCAATCGGCCTACGTTTACCATAGCCTTGCACTTGAATGCGATCCTCAGGTAACCCCAGTGATTTAAAGTAGTCTCTTAATACCTCAGCCCTACGCTCAGAAAGATCCTGACTCACTCCTCGACTATCAACAGAGTCGGTATAGGTAGAAACCAACACCAAATCAATATCTTGGTTATAGCGAATATAGTCAGCAATTTGCGCAAGCCGTTTTTGCGAAGCTTTATTGAGTTGCACATTATCGCGGTCGTAATGCAGAATCGTAAATGAGATATCTTCAAAACTGTACGTCAGCAAATTGCTCACACAATCGCTAAACACGTTGTACTTCTCTTGAAAAAGAACCGACGAGAGAGCGACTTCAATGCGCTGATCTCGGCTTTGCCAATCTTGGTAGCTAAAGGTTGGATAGCGTCCTTTTTCCAATTCACTGAGTAGGCTCCAAGCGGTTTGACCACCGATGTAACCATCGAACTGTTTGAAGAATTGCAAATTGGTAATACGGTCTGCACTCTCACCCGGACGCCAACTCGGTGGTAATGACACTAAACTTACATTGCGAGTTTCGCCCATTGGACGACGCATTTTGAGTTCGAAATCGAGGTTAATCTTCTTATTCGCACGTGAAGAGAATTCAGCGTCACCGTAATTGGGGATCGGATGGACCAAACGACACTCTAAAGGGGTATTCGTCACCATCTGCCACGTAGACTGCTGTGGTGTTGCCACATAACGCTTATCCATCGCCATAGGGGCAAAGGATGTCAGTATGCTTGTCATCACAATAGTGGCAGTAACCCATTTATTCATAACGATTTTATTCTCCGAGCGATACTACAACGATGGCGGAAAATTGCCGCTTCGCTTTCTATTGACTAAGTTAATGCAAAAATCTAGCCACATCACCGCACTATC
Organism: Vibrio sp. V12_P9A6T4; assembly: GCF_963874835.1. NCBI lineage: Bacteria > Pseudomonadati > Pseudomonadota > Gammaproteobacteria > Vibrionales > Vibrionaceae > Vibrio > Vibrio sp. V12_P9A6T4. The sequence continues at coordinate 152,324 of NZ_CAWNJO010000060.1, forward strand.
CAACGCATAGTGAAACCTGCATTTATTAACGGGTTTGGTTTTTATCGTAGAAAGAATCTGTAATAATGCCAGCCCTGTCACACAACCAAGAGCTAGCATGACTGAAGTAAATGAAGCATTGACACTGAAAAAGCGTTTCCGCGGTTATTTTCCCGTCGTCATCGACGTCGAAACAGCCGGTTTCAATGCAAAGACCGATGCACTATTAGAAATCTGCGCGATTACGTTGCGTATGGATGAACAAGGTGATCTGCACCCAGCATCGACGATTCACTTTCATGTTGAGCCTTTTGAAGGTGCCAACCTTGAAAAAGAGGCGCTTGAGTTTAATGGCATTCGTGACCCATTTAGCCCATTACGCGGTGCTGTCAGCGAAGCCGAAGCACTCAGAGAAATTTATAAGCTAGTCCGAAAAGAGCAACGCGACAATGACTGTAGCCGCGCGATCATGGTGGCGCACAATGCTACCTTTGACTTGAATTTCGTGATGGCAGCCAGTGAACGCTGCAAGCTAAAACGAGTCCCTTTCCACCCTTTTGCGACTTTTGATACCGCTGCGCTAAGTGGTTTAGCCTATGGGCAAACCGTTTTGGCCAAAGCGTGCAAATCCGCTGGGATGGAATTTGATAATAGAGAAGCGCATTCAGCGCTATACGATACGCAAAAAACAGCCGAACTTTTTTGCGGTATCGTCAACAAATGGAAGGCCCTTGGCGGATGGCCACTTGTTGAACCTTCAGAAAACAATAACAAGTAAACACAACTAACCGAGAAATATATGAATCCTGTAGTAATTTCTGTATGCATCATGCTGCTTCTTGCGCTGATGCGGGTCAATGTCGTCGTCGCACTGACATTTAGTGCGATCGTCGGTGGTTTAGTTGCAGGGATGAGTTTAAATGACGCTGTTTCTGCATTTGAAAGTGGCTTAGGTGGTGGTGCAACCATCGCACTAAGTTATGCGATGCTAGGCACCTTTGCCGTCGCGATTTCTAAATCTGGTATTACTGACTTACTGGCGCAAAACGTGATTAAGCGTATCCATGGCAAAGAGCATGGCGCGGCCACCACAGGTTTGAAGTATGCGGTTCTGGTCGCGCTGGTTCTAGTTACCATGTCATCGCAAAATATCATTCCTGTCCATATCGCCTTTATTCCGATTTTAATTCCACCGCTATTGGGCGTCTTTGCCAAGCTGAAGCTTGACCGCAGGCTGATTGCTTGCGTGCTCACTTTTGGCCTTATCACGCCCTATATGGTCTTGCCTGTCGGCTTTGGTGGGATTTTCCTCAATAACATCTTACTCAAGAATTTACGCGATAATGGCCTTGAAAACGTGACGGCAAGCCAAGTGCCGATAGCTATGCTGCTACCCGCCGCTGGGATGATTTTTGGCTTACTGGTCGCCATTTTCTTTACCTATCGTAAACCTCGCCAGTATCAAGAGACGGAACATACTGTCATTAATACCGAACCAAAAGCGATCAACAAAAAGCATATTTTGATTGCCGCGCTCGGTATTATCACGGCACTTGCCGTGCAACTGTCCACAGGTTCGATGATCATCGGCGCACTGGCTGGTTTTATGGTCTTCACTTTTGGTGGTGTGATTGCATGGAAAGAGACGCACGATGTATTCACCAAAGGTGTACATATGATGGCAATGATTGGCTTTATTATGATTTCAGCGGCCGGATTTGCCGCCGTGATGAAAGCCACCGGTGGAGTTGAGTCGCTCGTCGAAGCCTTATCAGTAAGCATTGGCGACAACAAAGCGTTATCTGCTTTATTAATGCTGATCGTCGGTTTGTTGGTCACTATGGGCATTGGTTCATCCTTCTCAACGATTCCAATCATCGCAACCATTTACGTGCCCCTTGCCCTCGCCTTTGGCTTTTCGCCTATGGCGACCATTGCGCTAGTGGGTACCGCTGCTGCGTTAGGCGATGCTGGCTCTCCAGCGTCAGATTCCACCTTGGGACCAACGTCAGGCCTAAATGCGGATGGCCAACACGAACATATTTGGGAAACGGTGGTCCCAACCTTCATCCATTATAATATTCCACTGATTGTGTTTGGCTGGATTGCGGCAATGATCCTTTAGTCAAACCCTGTTAACGAGCACAAAAAAGGCTTCCTCGATGGAAGCCTTTTTCTTTGCAGCCTATTTGGGGAGATGCGCTCGATTACGCGCCTTCGTTATGAATCTCTAGGTTGGCGAGATCTTGCTGGATTTCTCGAACCGTTTTTGCATCGTCGCTGCGCATCGATTCAAGAAAATCAAGATACTGCTGATCAATATCGCCCGTGACGTATTCTCCGTTAAATACCGACGCTTCAAATTTTGCAATATCGCGGTTACCCATGCCGACGGCATCCACTAAATCTTCCAGATTTTGGAAAATCAGAGCATCGGCACCAATTCGCTGCGCAATTTCATCGGCATCTCGACCATGAGCAATCAACTCGTTAGCACTTGGCATATCAATGCCATAGACGTTAGGGAAACGGATCTCAGGCGCGGCTGACACCATGTACACCTTGTTTGCACCAGAATCACGAGCCATCTCAATAATTTGCTCTGACGTGGTTCCACGCACTATCGAGTCATCCACTAGCAACACGTTTTTGCCCTTAAATTCAGAACGAATCGCATTGAGTTTACGTCGCACTGACTTTTTACGCTGTTGCTGGCCCGGCATAATAAATGTGCGGCCAACGTAGCGGTTTTTAACAAAACCTTGGCGATATGGAATATCAATCGCTTGTGCAATTTGCAATGCGATATCGCACGAAGTCTCAGGAATGGGGATCACGACATCAATATCTAAGTCAGCAAATTCGTTCTTGATGCGCTCACCCAACTTTTTACCCATTTCTACGCGCGCGCTGTAAACCGAAATTTTGTCGATAAACGAATCTGGGCGGGCGAAGTAGACAAATTCAAAAATGCATGGGTTAAGTGTTGGATTATCGGCACATTGTTTAGTAAATAGCTGGCCATCAAAGGTCGCATACACCGCTTCTCCGGGGGCAAGGTCACGCACAAAATCAAAGCCGACAGCATCTAGCGCCACAGACTCCGAAGCGGCCATGTATTCGGTACGGCCATCGACTTCACGTTTACCTAAGCAGATAGGACGAATACCATGCGGGTCACGAAACGCGATCATCCCATGCCCAATGATCATCGCGACAACAGCATAAGCACCGCGAATGGTGCGATGTACATTGGCGACAGCACGAAACACATCTTCTGCGGTTACATTGCCTCTGACTGTATCAATTTCATGCGCCAAGACGTTAAGCAGCACTTCGGAATCTGAAGTGGTATTGATATGGCGACGATCTTTTTCAAACAACTTCTGGCGTACTTCGTTGGCATTGGTGAGGTTGCCGTTATGAGCAAGCGTGATACCGAACGGGGAGTTAACGTAGAAAGGTTGAGCTTCTGAGGCACTCGAACTACCCGCAGTAGGATAACGCACATGCCCAATACCCACCGTTCCTTGAAGACGCTGCATGTGTTTTGCTTCAAAGACATCTTTCACTAAACCGTTCGCCTTACGCAGACGGAAACGATTGCTTTCTATGGTACAAATACCAGCGGCATCTTGGCCACGATGCTGCAATACCGTTAACGCGTCATAAATTGACTGGTTTACCAGCGTTGTACCCACGATTCCAACAATACCACACATGTCCTGATCCTCGATTTGCGACAGTAACTGGCGCTAAATCGCGCCAGAGAGAAAACTTGATGTTGCTTGTAAGTGCTCAAAGAACGGCGCAATGATACGGCTAAATTCCGGTACCAATTGCGAGCTCTTCCACCACTCTGAATTTGGAAATGCGGTAAACGCATCCATAAAAAACAAGGCAGCTGAAACAATCAACACACCACGCAATGCTCCAAAAACAATGCCCAGTACCCGATCAGTTCCAGATAGGCCCGTTTTTTGTACCAATTGAGCAATCACATAGTTAATGATCGCTCCGACAATGAGTGTTGCAACAAACAGTGCTGCGATGGCCGCGCCATTACGAAACATGTCATCTTTGATATTTGAAAAATACACCGCAAGTTTTGCGTAGTATTGGCTGGCAATAAAAAATGCACCGAACCATATCACTAATGACAACGCTTCTTTAGCAAAGCCACGGACTAAACTGATCAATGCCGATAGGCCGATCACACTTAAAATGACAATATCTAACCAATTCATGAGTTCTACATCTTAAGTTGGCGCGCATTTTAACAGAAAAAAACGCGACGCAAACGTTTTCTTATGGGTTTAGTGGTTTAAATTTGAGCAATTGACCTTTTGCACCGGTAATTTTTTCCAGTTCTAAGAGTTGACGCTCAAGCTTAGTTTTGGAAACATCTGGGCCAATAATGATCCGAGTGAAGCCATTTTCTTGCTTAGTATGAGCTTGATAACCCCGTTTTTGCAGATCTTTAACCACGGTTTTTGCGTTTTCGGCATTCTTTAATGCCATCAACTGAATGAGCCAAGCACTATCTTGGTAATCATTTCTTTCCGCCGTTTCTTTCACTTTCACAGCGAGTGGCTTGCTCTGCGTTGCTGCGTCGCTCTGGTTAGTTTGTGCGATCACTTCAACAGGCGAATCGGGCAACGCGACTTGATCTTCAACGGGGTCGAGAATTTCAAACTTCTCTACGTCGCTGTCTAATTCGGGCTTAATTGGGATGCTGGCGATATCTTCTTTATAGTGGGTCTTTTTGCCATCCAATACATCAGGTAACACTATCACCCCTATCGCCACCAATATAATTGTTCCTACCAAGCGGCTCTGAAACTTACTTGCCATTTATACTCCTTTGTTCTGCCAGTGCTCTAATACTTCACCCACAGTATGAAACGACCCAACCACGATAATGACATCATTGCTATCGGCTTGTGTCATCGCGGCTTCAAAAGCGCTGACTGGGTTAGCAAACGGTTTAACGCCTGGCTCAAGGTACTGACACAGTTCATTCGCTTGCGCGGCTCTAGGGCCACTTAATGAAGCAGGATACCAAACGTTAGCGATTGATTTCAGTTGATGAAGCGTGGCCTTCACATCTTTATCATGCAGCATGCCAATCACTACATGGACCTTTTTGTGTGCGTAACGCTGTTTGAACTGCGCCACCAAATATTCGGCCGAATGGGGATTATGTGCAACATCAAGAATGATTTCTGGGCTATCACTGATTTTTTGCATCCGCCCAGCAAGTGTTGCGTTGCTAAGCCCATTGACGATATTGACATCACTCACAGCTAAACCGGAGCAGCCAAGTGCCATTAATGCCGTAGCCGCATTAGGCAAGGGCAAGCGAGGGAGCGGTAAATCAGATAACTCAAATGGACCACTTCGCCAATTCCACGTTGTTTCAGAGGCAAGTTCATAGGAAAACTGAATACCGACTTGGTACATCTCCGCACCAATATCATCGGCATGCGCTGCAACCGTTGGTGGTGGCTTAGGCTGGCCGCAAATAGCGGGTTTACCTGCGCGATAAATCCCCGCTTTCTCATAGCCAATAACATTGATGTCATCGCCGAGCCAATCCACGTGATCAATCGCCAAGCTGGTGATCACAGAAACATCGTGATCCACGATATTGGTCGCATCAAGTCGGCCACCTAGCCCAACTTCCAATAAAATGACATCCACCGCTTGCGTTTGAAATAAACGCAGCGCCGCCAATGTACCGAACTCAAATAGGCTTAAACTGATGTCACCCCGTTGCGCTTCAACAAAAGCGAAGGCTTGCGTATGCTGTTCATCGCTGAGCTCAAGCGCATTAATACGCACGCGTTCGTTATAACGGATAAGATGAGGTGAGCTATAAACGCCCACGCAATAACCTGCATCCAATAAAATGGCTTCCATTAATGCACAGGTCGAGCCTTTGCCATTCGTTCCAGCCACGGTGATTACGGTAGGTGCAGGTTTAATAAGATTCGCTTTTTGAGCCACAGCTTGAACACGATCCAAGCCAAGGTCGATAGCGGAGGTATGAATATTCGCTAAATAATCAAGCCACATCGCAAGAGAGGATGTGGCTTGTGGGATAAGGTTTTGAGTCATCTAACGTTTATAACCATTAAGCAGTTAGTGTGTTAGTGCCTACTTTACCCTTTTTCGTGCGCTTCTGGTACAGCGTAATCAGGTTCAATCGGTGAATCGTCAACAGAAACGACCAACGGTGAGCTGTGATTGGTCAATTTAGCGATCAATCCCCCCACGCGTTGACGCATTTCACGGCGATCGACAATCATATCAATCGCACCATGCTCAATTAGGAATTCGCTACGTTGGAAACCTTCAGGTAGATCTTCACGTACCGTTTGTTCGATAACTCGACGACCTGCAAAACCAATCAGTGCTTTAGGTTCACCAATATTGATGTCACCAAGCATCGCTAAACTTGCCGATACGCCACCCATGGTAGGGTCCGTCATCACTGAGATATAAGGTAAGCCTTTGCTTGATAAACGTTCAAGCGCCGCACTGGTTTTTGCCATCTGCATCAATGACATTAACGCTTCTTGCATACGCGCGCCGCCACTGGCAGAAAAGCAAACCAAACCACAGTTGTTTTCTATAGCGGCATCAACAGCTCGTACGAAACGCGCACCAACTACAGACCCCATTGAACCACCCATGAAAGAAAACTCAAAAGCACAAGCAACCAAAGGCATACCCAATAGTTCGCCTTGCATCACCACAAGAGCGTCTTTCTCACCACTGCTTTTTTGAGCGGCTGAAAGGCGTTCTTTATAACGTTTTGAGTCTTTAAACTTGAGTTTATCCTGCGGCTCTAACTCGTCACCAATCTCGACACGATTCTGTTCATCAAGAAAAGTCTCTAAGCGGCGACGTGCTTTCATGCGCATGTGATGATCACATTTAGGGCACACTTCCAAGTTACGCTCAAGCTCAGCGTGATATAACACTTGCTCACAAGAAGTACATTTAGTCCAAACCCCTTCAGGGATGGATGCTTTACGCGAAGTTACGATATTGCTTTTTTCTAAAATCTTTTCAAGCCAACTCATGGAAGACCTTTACTCTTAACTCTCTCGCGTGATTGCGAAAGATACAAATTTGGGATTTATGCGTGAGGATTAAAACATATAAAATGCTTAGTGTAGACAAAAAACTGGTTGTACCTATTTTCTGGCTGTCATTTCCACACACGTCACGACTCTGTTTTGGACACTTTACGCGTTATTAGTTCAAATTATCAGCTAAAAATAGCGGCCCAAGCGACTCTTTTGGTAAAGAAAATTCTTCTGGATAATCAACAGCAACCAAATATAATCCTTCCGCTTTGGCTGTTGCACCTGCCAGTTTTCTATCTTTGGCTTCAAGCAGCCATTTTATCCATTCGGGAGGCTGCTCACCCCGGCCGACAACGATGAGGCTACCGGTAATATTTCGCACCATATGATGGACAAAAGCATTTGCTTTAATGTCGATGACGACATAGTTGCCATGCCGAGTCACATTCAAATGCATGACGTTTCGCCAAGGACTATTCGATTGACAATGCACAGCGCGAAAAGAGGTGAAATCATTTTCGCCCAATAAAAGCTGCCCTGCTTGCTGCATTTTCTCAACGTCTAAATCGCCATGATAATGACTGACACCTGAAGATAATATGCCAGGGCGATAAGCATGATTATAAATGATGTAGCGATAACGGCGTGCTGTAGCCGAAAAGCGAGCGTGAAAATCGCTTGAAACCTCAGTTGCCCAACGAACAGCGATATCTTTTGGTAAATGAGCATTGACACCCATTGTCCAAGCGACCATTTTTCGGCAAGCCGTAGTATCAAAATGTATCACCTGTCCTGTGCCGTGAACCCCTGCATCGGTGCGCCCCGCACACAATACTTCAACCGGATGGTTCGCCACAACTGTGAGTGCTTTTTCTAATTCTTCTTGGACACTTTTAACGTCACGTTGTCGCTGCCAACCATAGTATTGAGAACCATTGTACTCAATACCTAAAGCGATTCTCATCATCTGATTCTCTTTGAAAATGGGTCGGGCAGTATAATCGCAATCAAAAAAAAATTCTAATCGACAAGTCATCTACCCCCAACAACTTTCAATGTGAAGTTCAGGTCATCTGCAAGTCAGAAAAGGCTATTCAATAACAACGAGGCCGTATATTCACGGCCTCGTTTGTTTTTAAGCTCGGCGATTAACGCTGTCAATCAAGGATTTCGCTTCTCGTCGAATATCATCACTACCATCAACAATGGCTTCCTCTAACAGTTTTATCGCCCCTTTATCATCGTTCATCTCGATGTAAATTTTGGCGAGGTCAAGCTTACCCGCCGCCTCAGAGTTATTGTCTACATCGATATCACCAATGTCACCAATCACATCCGGAAATTCACTTAAACCAACATCTAACTTGAGTTCTTCATCTTCAGGGCTAATCCCCTCTTCACCCTCAACTTGAGCCATTAGCTCATCGATGGTCATGTACTGGCTCTTTTGGGCTTCAAAATCATCGAGTTCATCTTGAATTCCCCAGTTTTCATCAAGAATTTGAGGCTCGTCGGTTTGAATCTCATCATTCCAAACGGCAAGCTCTTCTTCAGGCACGTCATCTGGGATGGAAGCTTGTTGATCTGGCGTTAAATTAAAACCGTTCCAATCTTCACCGCCCACCTCTAACATTGCATCAATATTCATACCAGCACTATCAATGGTACGAGCATCTAATGGTCGATCAAAAGAGAATGGCGCAGAAGATACGCTTTCCTCATCTAGCCAATCTTTTAAGGCTTTCTCATCGAACTCCTGTTTTGAAACACTCTGCAATTGGTCTGCGTCATCATCTTCTAAAAGCGGCTGTTGATCTGTTTCTAGTGCTGGTTCGTTAATTGAAGCAAGTGCATCTTCTTCACCGAATTCAGGTAAGGATTGCTCGTCAATCGCTTCAAAATTTTCTTGAGCAACAGGCTCTGACGCCGCTTCTTGAGGCTCGGCTATCGCATCCGCTAGCGCGTCTTCTTCTGTGTACTCTGGCAGCTCAAGATCCGTAAGGTCGCTCTCGTCTTCCTTTTCTTCTAGAGAAGGCTCACTAATTGAAGCAAGTGCATCTTCTTCACCGAATTCAGGTAAGGATTGCTCGTCAATCGCTTCAAAACTTTCTTGAGCAACAGGCTCTGACGCCGCTTCTTGAGGCTCGGCTATCGCATCCGCTAGCGCGTCTTCTTCTGTGTACTCTGGCAGCTCAAGATCCGTAAGGTCGCTCTCGTCTTCCTTTTCTTCTAGAGAAGGCTCACTAATTGAAGCAAGTGCATCTTCTTCAC